>NZ_DATKQC010000028.1:0-22404 GCF_035532915.1 Edaphobacter sp. | reverse complement strand
GCGCCCGCGCGTTGAAGCGCCGATTGGCACCCTAAAAAGTTGCCAACCACCCGCCGTCAACATAGATGACTTGTCCGGTAATGAATGCAGCGGCGGAACTCGCCAGAAAGACGACCGGCCACGCAATATCTTCGGGTGTGCCCCAACGGCCCAGCGGGCATCTTTGCTCGACCCATTTGCTGAAGGTATCGTCTGCGACGAGTGTCTTATTCAAGTCGGTGTCGATGTACCCCGGCGCAATGGCATTCACAAGGATTCCGTATTTCGCCCACTCGACGGCCAAAGCCTTTGTCAGTTGCCCGACCGCGCCCTTCGATGCCGTGTAAGGAGAAGTTCCCGGCCTTGCAGCCGCGGTCATCAAAGAGGCGATGTTGATGATCCTCGCGCCCTTCTCTTCAGCGATACACCTCTTCGCAAATGCGCGACTGAGTTCGAAGATGGCTGTCGTGTTGAGCGCCATCACGTCGTTCCAGTCTTCGAGCGTAAGATCGACCGCCAGTCCTCGCCGCGATATACCGGCTGAATTCACCAGGATATCGGGGGTGCCGGTCCGTCCACAGAGATCCTCGAACCAGCCTGCAATCTCGGAGGTTCGCAAGAGGTCGAATGGAGCTACGTGAACATGGGGCACGGTCGGTCGCAGCTCTTCCGCCACATGCTCCAGTTCGTCTTCATCGCGGCCGACTAAAATCAGGTTCGGGCCACAGCTTCCGAGTGCCTGCGCAATGCCCAGCCCTATGCCCCGCGTTGCTCCGGTGATGAGCGCCAGCTTTCCTTCCACCACGAATGATCTCAAGAGACATACTCCGTTGGCAGAATAAGCACCTTGCAGACTTCACCCATCTTGAATTGCTTGAAGGCAGTGGCGACGTCCCGCAAAGGGAACGAATGCGTCACAATTTTCTCGAGAGGAAGCTGCATTGCAAGCTCGATTGCCGTTTGAAAATCCCTGCGCTCGTAGACTCTGGAGCCGAGCACTTCGATCTCTTTAAAATTGACGGCCTGCATATCAATCTCCACCGGCTTTTTGAAGACCCCCAGATTGACGATGACTCCACGCGACCGTACGAGAGAGGTCATCTCCCGAGCGGAGGAGGGAGAGCCTGCACATTCAAAAATAACGTCCGCTCCATTTCCGTCCGATAGCTCCATGACGAGTTTTTTCAGGTCTGCTCCCGCGGCGACCGCATGAAGTCCCAGGCTGGTTGCAAGCTCCAGGCGGGACGGGAGAATATCGCTGACGACGACATGAGGCACACCGCGGGCCTGCGCTACAAGGGCCGTCAAAAGGCCAATCGGTCCTCCTCCCAGGACTGCCGCAACCTGCACCCCTTCCAGGTTCGTGCGCGCAATGCCGTGAACAGAGACCGCAAGCGGCTCGATCAATGCTCCGATATGTCCGGGCATCTCCTCGGGAAGCTTCATCAAAGATGAGACCGGTAATTTCACAAACTCGGCCATACCTCCGTCCACGTCAAAACCGAAGAGGCGAAGCTGCCGGCATACATGAGGATTGCCGTGGGTGCAGGCATGACAGGTGCCACAGGAGATGAGCGGGTAGGTGGTCACGCGGTCGCCGGGGACAAGCGAAGTCGAAGAACTTCGAATCTGCACGATCCGGCCAGAGAGTTCATGTCCCACCGTGAGCGGCGCCTTGGCCCGGGGATGGGTCCCGGCGACGATCGAAAGATCAGAACCGCAAAAGCCGCATGCGTCCACTTGAATCAGCGCTTCTTCGTCACTGATTACCGGCAGAGGTATCTCCTCCGCTTCCAACTGGCCTGGACCGAGATATCGGGCAGCGAGCATCATCTTCATCGAACCTCCTTACTGCGCGGTGTAGCCGCCGTCCATCATGATCACCGACCCTGTAAAAAAAGTGGCCCGATCGGAGGCCATGTACGTGTAAAAGCCAGCTACCTCTTCTGCGCTGGCGATGCGACCGATTGGATGAGCACCGCGCAACATCTTCCAATAGCCCTCCGGATCGCCCGAAGCCTTTGCCGATTGGTGCACGATGGGCGTGTCGACCGTGCCGCAGGCAACCGTGTTAACACGGATCCCATACGGGGCATATTCGATTGCCATCTGCCGCGTCATCTGGTGGAGGGCTCCTTTGGATGGAGCATACGCCCCCTGCGTCGGGATGCCCGCCTCTCCTGAGATCGATCCGCTGATCAGGACCAGTCCGCCACCTTGCTTCATCATGACTGGAATCACATGGCGAGCAGACCAGTAGAGGCTCTTGACGTTCGAGTTCATGACCGAATCCCACTCTTCAGGAGAATGAAGATGGATTGCCTTAACGATACTGACCGCAGCATTGCTCACCAGAATGTCGAGCCGGCCGAAATTCTGCAGGGCAACATGTGTGTAGTCGATTGCGGTTTGCTCGTGAGCCACATCCCCACGGACGACGTGAAGTTTTCCAGGATAAAGCCTGCTCGCTCTCTCCAATTCTTCCGGCATCTCGGCTCTGCGGAAGACTGCGATAACGCCCGCGGCCCCCGAGTCGAGATACGCGCGTGTAACTGCAAGGCCGATGCCGGAAGAAGCTCCAGTCACGACAGCCACTTTGTTTGCGAGGGACACTTCCATAAACCACCTATATAAAAAATCCAACCAGAGCCGGTGCTATCCATGCCGCCGATAGAGCCAGGGTTCGTAATACTTCATGACAAAACAATCGGCATCAGAACCTACCTGATCGAGTGCAACTCGCAGCATTTCGGGAGCGCTAACATTATTGATCATCATGTCGTAATGACAGGGCACCACCACGCGAGGCCGAATCATCTTGACGATCGCCGCGGCCTGCATGGAGGACAAGTTATGAAAACCGCCATTAATGCAAATCGCACAGATATCGACGTCAGTCGGCAGGAGCGTCGCCAGCCCCTCTGCATAAGCCGTATCTCCGCTGTTATAAAAGCGGATCCCGTTCGGAAAGTGGAATAGCATCCCGGTGTGGTTAAGATCGGTCGCATCGGTCGGCAGGGCGAACGTTGCCTCTACGGTAGTCGAGGATCCCAGGTTGACCGTCTCGCCGGGGTGCATGAGCCGACAACTGGAAGTTGGCACACCACACTCCCGATAGATCCGCATCGAATCGAATGGCCCGAGGAAACGGATCGACCTTGTCGTCTTTAGTCTCCGTATCGTTTCGGGGTCTGCGTGGTCCTGGTGGGAATGGGTAGTTATGAAAACGTCAACGTCGAGGTCTTCCGGTTCAATAAAGATGGGCAGCTGTCGATCCAGCCGATAGGGCAGGTGAGCAAAGGTGTGAGCACAACTGTTTGTCAGGTAGAGATCGATCCCGATCAACGGCCCCGTCGCGTCCTTTAAAAGGAAGCCATTCTGCCCGAGATACCAGATGGCGAGGGCGTCTGCAGGAACCCTGTACTCTCGAATGGACTGCATATAGCGTCGGCTTTCCATCTTTTGGGGAACTAGCAGTTCAATAGCCGCGGCGCGATCATACGGATCGTTCCTCGTGAAGACGTAGGGTTCGCTTCCCGGCGAGTCAGGCTCCAGCTGTTCAGTGCTCATAATCGACACACTTCAAATTATAGATTATCTTTTCTCAATGCAAGCATTAGTTCTTGAGAATTATAGAGATCTCCAAATTCGGGAGGTCCCCGAACCGGAACTTGGCCCATCGGACGTCCTGGTCAAGGTGAAGGCATGCGGCATCTGCGGCAGCGATGTTCATGGATACGATGGGAAAACTGGCCGCCGCGTCCCGCCGCTGATTATGGGTCATGAAGCAGCAGGCGTGATCGCGCGGGTCGGCACACAGGTTCGCTCCTTCTATATAGGAGACAGAGTCACCTTCGATTCCACTATCTCGTGCGGTCAATGTCGGTTCTGTGAGATGGGCTCGGTTAACCTTTGCGATCACCGCCAGGTTCTTGGCGTCTCATGCGATGACTATCGCCGGCATGGCGCCTTTGCCGAATATGTGGCCGTTCCCGAACACATTGTGTACCGGCTGCCGCCTGCCTTCTCGTTTGAGAAAGCGGCTTTGATCGAAGCAGTATCGATCGCAGTCCATGCAGCGAAGATCACTGAGATCAGGCCGGACAGCAGTGTCCTTGTCGTGGGTGCGGGCATGATCGGACTGCTCGCCATTCAAGCCTTTCGCGTCTTTGGCTGCAAGAGAGTCTTTGCCATCGATCTGGAGGAAAGCAAACTCGAAATCGCGCGACAGCTTGGGGCAGACGAGACGTTTCCTGCCACCGATCCCAATCTTGCCTCTCGATTGAAAGCCGTAAACGGCTGCGAGGAAGTTGACATTGCCGTGGATGTAGTCGGAGGTCAGCACTCGATCAACTCAGCGATCAGCCATGTGCGTCGAGGGGGAACCGTGACCCTCATCGGAAATCTTGCACCTGCGGTCGAGATACCGCTGCAAAGCGTTGTCACGCGTCAACTCCGTCTCCTTGGCTCCTGTGCATCGGCTGGAGAGTATGGCGAATGTATCTCCCTGATGGAGAGCGGTGCGATCAAAGTTGCCCCTTTGATCTCCGTGCTTGCTCCTCTGCGTGAAGGGGCAGAGTGGTTTGAGCGCCTCTATCGCCGCGAACCCGGCTTGATGAAAGTAATTTTGCAACCCTGAAAGGAAACGATAGTTGACGCCCCAGACTCTCTCTCTGGTACTGGAAGAGTTTAAGGGCTGGTGCCGCACCAAGCAGCCTCCGATGCAAGCGCCTGCATCACGGGCCAGACGCTTCTCGTAGACGGCGGTATCTCCACCGGGGCTACGCGGGCAACCGCTTAGACCGTTGTGGCAAGGCGGGCGGCGCCGCGGCGACGTGATTGAGGGAAGCGATTTGGCTGCTTTTCCAGGCTTCGATTGTGCAATCCTGCCATTCCTTCGAGAGCAAGACTGCTCGAAAACAAAAGTTGGAATCGCGCTCTCAATTTCATTGACAACCCTCAATTGAAAGATTATAGATTACTGACTATAGATATAGCCCTTCCAGCCCAGGCCAATTCATGCGACCGCTACCTGGAAGGTCATTTGTCAGAAAGATCCGTTTTTTGGAGGAATTATGAACCTCGCTCATCTCCGTCTCCTCAGCTTGATTCTGCTGAGTGCAATCTTTATCCCGGTGGCAAGAGCTCAAGACAACGCCACTATTAATGGAACCGTACAGGATTCCTCTGGCGCGGTGATCTCGAATGCAGAGATCGATCTCACCAACCTGGCTACCGATCAGGTGAGACATGTCACCTCGAACGGAGCGGGAGACTACCGCTTTGCCAACGTAGGCGTTGGCCACCATACGCTCAGCGTCTCGGCGCCGGGATTTCAAAAATACACCAAGACCGGCATTGTCGTGAACGTCGCTCAAACACTTGAGGAGAACGTCGTCCTCGCGGTCGGCAGTCAAGGCCAGACTGTCACCGTAGAGGCGAATGCCTTGCAGGTGCAGTCGGAGACCAGCGAACTGAGTAATTTGATCAGTGGCCAGCAGGTTACCCAGCTGGCGACGAATGGCAGAAATCTGACGGCGCTTGCAACCCTGGGCATGGGTGTCTCCGCCAACTTGCCGGACTTCAATACGGTCAATGCAAATACCTCCGGCAACGGCATCAGCTTCAACGGTACTCGCGCGAACCACAACGTCTACCTGCTCGATGGAGCCGAGATGAATGATCGCGGCTGCGGCGGCTGTTTCGATATCCTGCCGTCACTGGATGCGCTCGCCGAATTCCAGACGCTCAACAGCAACTACAGTCCCGACTATGGCATCGGTTCCGGCGGAACCATTCTTATGGTCGTCAAATCCGGAAGTCGAGACTTCCACGGCGGGCTGTGGGAGTTCAATCGCAATGAAGCCTACGATGCCAACAACTACTTCAGCAATCTTGCCGGTCAATCACGACCCAAACTCCGGCTCAATGAATTCGGTGGTAATCTCGGCGGCCCGCTGTGGATTCCGCATATCTATAACAACTCACGCAAGCGGACCTTCTTCTTCGTGAATGAAGAGTGGAGGAAGCTGGACGTAGGCAGCGCTCCATCGATTGTGAACACCATCGCGGCAAGTAATTTCCCGGTGGCTGGACAGCCAGTAACTTATAACACTCCGTCCAACGGCAGCGTCCCGCTGGTACCGATGACGACCGACCCGGCCAAGTTGGCACTTTACCAGGCTGACAACCTGACGATCGGCCAGCCCTTCCCCAACAACACGATTCCAGCGAATTTAATCGATCCTAACGCTGTTCTTGAAATGAATGCCAACACCTTCCCGAAGCCAAACTTCGGCGCCAGCCAATATGTCTCTTCTATCCCTCAACCAACGAATGTCCGTGAAGATGTATTACGCATCGACCATGCCATCAATAGTAAGCTGCAGCTCATGGGTCACTACGTGCATGATGCGGTGACTCAGACGACTTACCCGCCGCAGTGGGGCGATAGCAGTTACCCAACATCGGGCTCAACCATGCTCAATCCGGCATGGATGGCCGCCTTCAAACTGACGCAAATGTATTCTCCCTCTTTGCTCAACGAAACCGCTTTCAATTACAGCGACAACACTGTCAAGATCACTCCCGTCGGCAACGTTGCTCAACCCGCCGGGTGGACCGCTACAACCTTCTTCCCCCTCGCCAACAATATCGGAAGCCGCATGCCCGAGATTGATCTGGGTGCCCCATACAACACAAACTGGAGCTCTAACTATTTCCCCTGGAAAAATTTCTATGCAAGCTATCAAATTCGCGACGACCTATCCTGGACAAAAGGGAAGCACCAGTTCAAATTTGGCTTTAGTTACTTGCGCGTAGTAAAGAACCAGCAACTCCAGGCAAATACTCAAGGGACAGCGCACTTCGACTCCAGCGCCTTCTCCGGAGATTCCTACATCAATTTTCTGCTCGGCGACGCAGCCAGCTTTACGCAACTCCAATATCTGGCAAATAAGCATTGGGTTAACAATAATTATGGTTTCTACGGCAACGACAACTGGCACGTCACTCCTCGCTTGACGCTTAATCTCGGACTTCGCTATGACGGGATACCGCATGCCTTTGAGCGGTTCGATCAATTCGCGAATTTCGTTCCAGGGGATTACAGCGCAACGCTCGGCTATCCCTTGAATCCAGACGGCACACTCAATCCTGGTTCGTTAACGATGTATGGAAACCAGGCATTCTATCTAAATGGCATCAAGGAAGCCGGTGTCGGTGGCTTTCCCCGCGGCGCGGTTCAGAACAAATACAACACCTGGCAGCCTCGGGTAGGTTTTGCGTACGACCTCTCCGGAGACGGAAAGACTGTCTTCCGCGGCGGCCTTGGCGTCTTCTACGAGCGTGTTCAAGGCAACGATGTCTACAACGCCGCACAGAACCCACCGTTTGCATACCAACCTTCCGCCACAAATGTCTATTTCTCCAATCCGAACACCAGCGCTATTAGTGGAGTAACAACCACCCAGGCCTTTCCCTCCACTCTTACTAATTTGAAGTACAACTATCCACCTCCTGGAACCACGACGTTTAGTTTGGGCCTTCAACGCCAGCTCGCTCAATCTGTTATCGCGGTTCTCCAGTATGGAGGTTCTACAGGATGGGATCAGAACGATGACCGCGGGATAAATACTCTGCCCTTGACCGATCCGAATAATCAAAACAATCCATACGATCTTCGAAAGGGAGTTGCTAACGGTTCGCTGAACGCAAACCTCTATCGGATTTACCCTGGCTATAGCTCAATCGTGCAAGAAGAAAATGAGACCAATTTCAACTATCACTCTCTTCAGACAGGACTGCGTGTGGAAAATCGGCATGGATTTACCGTGCAACTGGCCTACACATGGTCCCATGAAATCGATGACGGTAGTGGAGATTTGAACTCCCTCTCCAATCCATTCAATGCGGGGTATGATCGCGGATCAGGATCACTCGACAGACGCCACATCTTTACCGCGAGTTATATCTATAGTCTTCCATTTTTTGCACATAGTTCAAACGTCTTAGAGCGGTCGCTCCTTGGAGGCTGGGAATTCTCCGGGATTACGATTGCACAATCGGGAACACCGCAATCCATCTCCTATAACGGGGCCGACACCCTAGGCCTGGGAGGCAACACGAATAATCGTCCAAACCTTGTAGGCAAGGTGACCTACCCTAAGAAGCGGACCGCCTGGTTCAATACAAGCGCCTTCGCGAGTCCAATCGCTCCATGGAATGGCGGTGGAAACGACGGCTTTGGGGATGCTAGAAAAGATGCCGTTGTCCTGCCTGGTCGATTGAACTTCAATCTATCCCTGTTCAAATCGGTCACATTTACACCGTCCGGTGAAGGGCCGAGTCTTCAGCTACGACTTGAAACCTTCAACGCATTCAATCACACGCAATTCAAGGGCATTGATTCTGGATCAACGGACTCAAACTTTGGACAGGTAACTTCTGCTTACGATCCTCGGGTACTTCAACTTGGCGCGAAGTTCCGCTTCTAACCTTAAACATGGGCGCTGCAGCTTTACCGCTGTGGCGCCCTTTTATTTTATGCGAGCTTGTCTTGTTCTCGGCAGGCGATAATTTGAACGAAGATGCAGATAAAGCCATTTATTCAGCGGGGACTGTTACTTGTTGTGACATTGGTCATGCCGGTCGTCTGGAGTGCGGGCCAGACAACAATGGCGGCCGATAGCCATCGCGACGCTGCGATTGAGTTGGAACAGCAAGGCAATCATAGTGGTGCCGAAACCGAGTGGCGCACTTTTTTAAAAGTTCATCCTGATAGTGCTGAGGCTTACGCCCACTTAGGTTTCCTCGAAGCACGCCAGCAACACTATGTGGAAGCTGTTCCTCTTTACCGGAAAGCTTTAGCCTTAGATCCGACAATGCCCGGTCTAAGGATGAATATGGGATTATCGTTTTTTAAATCCGGCGATCTGAAAGAGGCAATTCAGACTTTCGTCCCGCTACTCAAGAGTCAGCCTCCCTCTTCGCCGGAGGTGCTTAATCTTAACGTTCTGATTGGAATGGCCCACTATGGATTGGGTGAGTATGCTGAAGCAGTTCCATATCTAAAAGAGGCTACGAGCCGTGATCCAAAGACGCTTCAGTTACGTTTGGCATTGGTACAAAGCTGCCTGGCTTCCAAGCAGTATCAATGTGTTCTCAAGGTCTACCGCGAGATTCTAATGTTGAACGCCGAATCCGCGGAAGCCGACATGCTTGCCGGTGAGGCGTTGGACGAATTGAAAGATATCCCTGGCGCCGTGCAACAGTTCCGGGCCGCCATCAAGGTAAGTCCGAAGGAGCCGAATGTACATTTTGGTCTGGGGTATTTGTTATGGAAATTAGACCGATACGAGGATGCTGCCCAGGAGTTCAAGGCCGAACTTGCAAATGATCCTAATCACGTGCTCGCTTTGGCTTATCTCGGCGACGTCGAGATGAAGTTACAGAATCCCAAGGCTGCTCTACCCCTTCTTGAGAAGGTCATTCGTATCGACTCTAAAGTGGAACTGGCGCACCTGGATCTGGGGATTCTATATTTCGATGCAAACCGTCAAGACGATGCCCTCCGCGAACTAATGACGGCTGGCAAATTGAATCCCAAGGATGTAAGTGTGCACTGGCGGTTGGCGCGACTTTATCAGACTATGGGAAAAAAGGATGAGGCAAAAACCGAATTCGATGAGACCCGCGACCTGCATAAAACTGCCGATGAGCCAGTTTTTGACAAGCTTCATGATGCCTCGGGCATCGGCACGTCCACGAAGTAAGTAACAGGGATATCGGCAGAGCTACTCTGAATCCATAGAGTATAGTGAATAGAATCTCTTCAAATGGGCGCATCTCATGGCAAGTAGTTCGCAGAAGTCAAGTCCCGGACAGCTTAATATCCCAACAGCTCCCCAAGCTGCCGCTCAGGCAATCCGCGAGTCGATCATATCTGGCGAGCTAAGCGGAGGAGAGCGCATCATTGAACAGAAATGGGCGGTCCGTCTTGGAATCGGCCAACCTACTTTGCGTGAAGCCCTCAATGAGTTGACCCATCAAGGCCTGTTACGCAAAGTCCCTGCGCGCGGCACTTATGTCACCCAACTGAGTCCTGAGGACTACCGGCTCATTCAAGAGGTCCGCATCCCCCTCGAGGCTATCGCCATCGGCAAGGCCGCGGAAAATTTTACGCCGGAAGCGGACGCGGAACTAACCGCCCTGGTGACGGCCATGACAGGCACCGGGATGGCGGCGACGGACGTAAGACACTTCCACGATTGCGACGTGGCCTTTCATCGGACAATCTGGGAGCTTGCCGGCAACGAATATCTGCGGGACACACTCGAATCGGTCACTTTTCGCTTATTCGTTTTTTCCGTGGTTGGAAGATGGCCCGGCAATTCCAACGCGCTCAGTGAGCGACTCGCCGCAGTACAGCAACATCATTCCATTCTTGAGGGCCTTCGTAGCCGCAACAAAGATACTGCTCGCCAGGTGTTCGTCAAACAAACAGTTCATTATTGGAATACGCAATATGGATTGGACATAAAGGAAGATGAGTTGACTTTGGCTGGGTTGATGGGTGAGAGCCCTGTAAAAGAGACATCAAGCCGCGAGATGATCCAAGAAAAGGAACTCTCTCTGCCGCTTATCCAGGCATCTCGGCGCCGCGGAAAGTAGTAAAGATCCTCCTAATGCCTGTCGACGACCACGGGTTAATTAATCACGCAACCAGCGGGTCGGGGCGCGACATGGCGGCATCCCCCGTGGGACCGATTCGTCCTCGATCTGCGCGGCTTGCGAGAAACTCGGCGAATATCAAGCATGCTCCTATCGCAGCCAGATTGTAGACGGCGGCACCCCATGTCCTCTGATTGTGCAGTCGGGTAAAAATAGGAGGAATTTCTACAAGAAATTCAAACAGCAACAGCATCAATGCAAGAAGCCTGGCGGCGAGGACATCTTTAATTCCCGAGCAGATGGCGACTCCTGCCAGGATGAAGGCGATTCCGGTTAGCGCAGCCCAAAAATATCCAAACGACATCCAGTGCGGGACGATGCTCGCGAAGACGCGAAGGCCGATGAGGTGAAATAAGCCGAAGATGATAGGAGGCAATCCGAGCATCCAGCGTGCGGCAATAGCTGCTCTCTTTTGCAACAGGGAATCCGATGAGGCGGTGGAGGCGTAAACGATTGCTGCCGGAGCGACCAGCATTAGCTGTTGAGCGAGCCCGAAAGTGACGCCGAATAAGACGTCGATTCGCCAGCCAAGCGAATGAATTCCGGCATAGTACCGAGATAGCCAAAATGCCACAAAGATCAGGTAGACGGCGGCAGATGTCGCGGCGCCAATCCTTGCGGTGCGCCGCCACAGGATTGCAAGACCCGCTGCGACCAGCCAGACGCCCGCAACGTAGGCCAGTATGTGTTGAGCGGGAAGACTTATGCCCAGAAATTTGATGGGCTGATGAGAGGCATCGAATGCACCCCAGGCGATATCCAGAATGCCGGTGAGAGCAGTGCCCAAGCCATAGAACCAAACTCCAACTTTCATCAGTCGATCTCCTGTCAGTCGCTTAGCGAGAAGCCAGAGCTCAATGACGATAGCTGCGCTTCTCGATTTCAGAACTGATACTATGGCACCATTGGTTCATCGAACAGAGCCATTTTTCGCTAATTCTATTGGACCATTTGAGATGCCAAAAGCCATTAGCTCGTTCGAACTCACTCTCAAAAGCCGGTCGCGCCATCAGACCCTGACCAACTGGTTGTACGGCGAACTGCGCTCTGCCATTCTTGACGGTCGGCTCGCGCCGGGCGCCAGACTGCCGGCGTCCAGAGATTTCGCCAGCCAGTATGAACTCTCCCGGGGCACAGTTGTCAGCGTTCTGGAGCGTTTACAAGGCGAGGGGTATGTCACCTCCCGTGTCGGATTCGGTACATGGGTCAATCGTGTGGAGGCGCCCCGGCCGGCCCGCCAGGCAACCACGATACCGGCGTACATCCGTGGCGTCATTTCGACAAATAAACGACCGCAACCCTGGATTGACCAGGCTTTTGTTGGGGGGATCCGCCCCTTTCGGATCGGCGCTCCGGCCATCAACGAATTCCCATCCGAAGTTTGGGGACGTATTGCCGCGGACCGGGCACGTCATTTCAGGTCATGGTTAGAGAGAGAGGCTGATCGGCGCGGGTATCGGCCATTGCGCGATGCAATCGCCGAGTATTTGCGAACGTCTCGTGGGGTGCGATGCACTGCGGAACAAATCGTCATTGTTTCCGGAATACAACAGGCGCTCGACCTGTTGGCGCGGCTGCTCTTGAAAAAAGGTGATCCGATATGGATGGAAGACCCTGGATATTTCGGAGCCAGAATCGCGTTCGACAATGTCGGAGCCAGGATGATTGCGGTGCCAGTGAATGAGGAAGGGCTGTCGGTTTCCGCCGGAATGAAGATCTGTCCGGATGCGAAGGGAGCCTACGTAACGCCGGCTCACCAATTCCCGCTGGGGGTAACGATGTCGCTGGAGCGGCGGATGGCCCTGCTTAGCTGGGCCGCACGCGCTGGAGCTTTTGTTATCGAAGATGACTATGACAGTGAATACAGGTTTGAGGGACCGCCTGTGCCTGCCGTGCAAAGCCTCGATAATCACTCAAGCGTTATCTTCATCGGGTCGTTCAGCAAGACGCTATTCCCAGCCCTGCGCGTGGGCTACGTGGTATTACCCGCGCCGTTAGTAGATCCCTTCGTGTCTCTTCGCTACCGAACCGATTTCCGGAATTCATCCTTTGACCAGGCGGTGCTCTGCGACTTCATCGTAGATGGGCATTTGGCACGTCATCTGCGGAGGATGCGGAATCTGTATGCGGAGCGCCTCGCAATACTCATGGAAGGAGCCAGGCAACATCTGGGTGGGTTGCTCGAGATCTCTAACGTCAGGGCAGGCCTGTGCACGATCGGGTACCTCAAGAACGGAATGACTTCACGACTGGCGGAAAAGTTGGCGGAGGCGCAGGGTGTTGAGGTTCTTGCCATCGATCGATGCACTCTGAGACGTCCTGATCCGAATGCGTTGCTCCTCGGCTTCGGTGGATTCGACGAGCTTGCGATTCGGCAAGGACTCATTCGACTCACAAGGGCATTGAGCCAGTCAGACCTCGGGACATGAGAGCAGTTCTCTCAGCGAATGCATCATCGCCGAGTCACTCATCGAGAAGTTGAGCGTTACCGGCGCGAGGGTGCTTTGGGCTACCAGCCCATTTGGCTCATGCGCCTTAGGATGATTGCGCTGTAGCTGTTCATGCGCTCGGGGCGTCGCTTCAGGGGAGCTGGAAGAATCGCGGCGAGTCGCGCGCTCTGCTGGCGGCTGATGTTGCCTGCCGGAACTCGGTAGTAGTAGTAACGAGAGGCCGAGTCTGCGCCGTAGATGCCAGGACCCCATTCGACGACGTTGAGGTAAAGCTCCAGAATGCGGTGCTTGCCGAGCACAAGTTCAGCGACTGGCACCAGCGTGGTCTCGGCGCCCTTGCGCAGGAAGGAGCGGCCGGTTCCGAAGAACAGGTTTTTTACCAGTTGCTGCGTCAGGGTGGAGCCTCCGCGGGTGCGGCCACCCTCCATATCCTCTTTGGCGGCGAGGTGGATGGCGTGCCAGTCGAAGCCGTGGTGCTGGTAGAAACGCGCGTCCTCCGCGGCGATGACGGCATGCTGGAGGTTCGGCGAGATTCGATTCAGCGGAATGAAGTGATAGCGGTCGTGATACGGCTTGCCGTGGATGGCTGCCTGAAGACGGCGCTCGACATGCACCGCCGTTGTGGGTGGATCGATCCAGCGAATGGCCAGAAGTGTGAGCGCGGCCAGCGACCACAACAGCACCAGCGTGAGGCCAAGCCAGCGAAGGACCCATGGAAGCGTGATCTTCCTATGCGGAGCTTCGTGCTGCGGGGCTGGGGTTGTTGTCATGATTCGGAGTTAAGGAGGCCCCTGATTTACTTCCTGAGAAGTACCTCAGGGGCTAAAGCCCCGGAGATTTTATTCGACTTACAGCACGGCTTAAACCGTGCCCTTAACAACCCAACGGCGTAATCCGAGGTTCTCTACGCCGAACGAGTTCGCCGCTTGTGGACGGCACCGGCGAGTTCGCGCAACAGCGTTTGTGTCTCTGTCCAGTCGATGCAGGCATCGGTGATGCTTTGGCCATAGACGAGGGTCTTGCCGCGGACGAGCGACTGCGCTCCGGCGACGAGGTTGCTTTCGATCATGACGCCCTGGATGTGATGGTCCCGGCTGGTCGCAACCTGCTCGGAGACGGAATGGCTCACCAGGGCCTGCTTGCGATGATCTTTGCCGCTGTTGGCGTGGCTGAAGTCGATCATGATGCGCGGCTTGACGCCGGACTTTTCCATCTGCGCCGCCGTCGAAGCGACCGCGTCGGCGTCGTAGTTGGTGATCTGGCGGCCGCCGCGCAGGATGACGTGGCAGTCGGGATTGCCGGAGGTCAAAAGGATGGCGGACTGCCCGGTCTCGGTAGTGCCGAGAAAGGTGTGCGGATTACTTGCAGAGAGGATGGCCTCAATCGCGATCTGCACGTTGCCGGAGGTGCCGTTCTTGAAGCCGACCGGGCAGGAGAGGCCGGAGGCGAGCTGGCGGTGGACCTGGCTCTCGGTGGTGCGCGCGCCGATGGCTCCCCAGCTGACGAGATCGGACATATATTGCGGCGAGATCATGTCGAGGAACTCGGTACCGGCGGGCACGCCCATCTCGGCGAGATCGAGCAGGAGGCGGCGGGCGATACGCAGGCCGTCGCTGATGCGGAAGGACTCGTCGAAGTAGGGATCGTTGATGAGGCCCTTCCAGCCGAGCGTGGTGCGCGGCTTTTCGAAGTAGACGCGCATGACGAGCATGAGCTCGCCGGAGAGTTCGGCGATGGCTTCCTTCAGCAGACCGGCGTACTCGCGGGCGGCGGCGGGATCGTGGATGGAGCAGGGGCCGACCACGACGATCAGGCGGTCGTCGGTTCCGTTGAGGATGTCCACGATCTGACGACGCGCCTCAAAGACGGTGCGCGAGGCGTTGTCGGTGACGGGAAGTTCTTCTTCGAGGAAGATGGGAGGAAGGACAACTCTGCTGGACTTGATCCTGAGGTTATTGGTCTGGTATGTCATAGGGCTTCATCAGAATACTAGGTGCGGCGGAAATGCGCTGTTTTGGGCCAAGTTGAGGAGCGTGGCGGACTTGTATACTTCTGGGCATGGCAGGGCAAGTGTGGGTGGTTCGTGCTGGACGTGATGTCGAATCGTCGCTGTTTGACTTGAACGGAATTCGTGGAGCCTGATTCAACCCTATGAAAATACTGATCGCGATCTTGCTATGCCTGGGAGTGTCAACGCACGTGTCTGCAATGGGACACGGCGCAGCAACAGGTGTGGGAGCGGTCTCGGAGGTAGCCCCTCTGGGAATCCCCGATGGAATTTTGCAGTCCATTGAGAATGCGGACGTGACACATGTCGGAGAAGATCTTCTGGTTACGCCAAAGGACGCGGGCAAACCGGTCGAGCTGGTGTTTACCGATTGCCAGGGGTTGGGGGTCCGGTACGAGCAGAATCAGTGGTGGGTTCTTCCTGTCAGTACGACGGGTGCGAAGGTGGATGCGAACCGTGCGCTGTGGATTCTGCCGCTCGACGCGAAGTCGAAGGACCACTCATGGCATCTTCAGTTGGAAGGCGGCGACCTGAGCGCGAAGAAGACTGACGCGGGGCTGAGGGTTGTCGTGCATGCGAAGAGGATGACTCTCTCCAGGGCGGAGGCCCGGCCGCACAGCGATCCCTTTGGCCATCGATTTTCTCTTGCGATGGATGGCGGCCCCGAGTTGGAAGAAGCGCTGGCGGCGTTTTACTGGGGCACCGTGCTGCCATCGGTGGTGGAGAAGACCATGGCGGCAAATTTTCCGTATCACGACGGATATGTTCTCAGCACGCTGAATGTGAACTCCTATGCGGGTTCTTATCCCGCGGTTGATCACGAGTTTCAGATCAAGGGGCGGCTGGCGATGGGTTCGGCGGTCGACCTCGATGTGGTGAGGCGGATGATCGGGCTCCAGTTCAGGCTTATCAATGACGATCCGGAACGCCTTGATCGCATGCCAACGTCGGTGCAGCCGGATGGAAGACGCGAGTACCACGTTCGGCGAAACAGCCAGGATAACCGACAGAATGCGGCCATGTTTCCTGTGACCGGAAACATTGAAGTGATCGAGGAGTCGTGGCGCTACTACGAAGCCACGAAGGATGCCGCATGGTTGCGGTCGAACATCGTGAACCTCGAGCATGCTGCGGGCTGGGTTCTGGCGAACACGGACCAGTACGGTCGCGTGTGGTCGGATGTTTATTACGAAGACCAGGTGATCAAGGACGGGCGCGCAACCCAGGCGCAGGCGTTTGCTGCACGCGCGTTTGGGTTGCTCGCCGGGATGGAAAAGTTGCTGGGACGGCGCGATCAGGCTGCTCGGTTTGACGGAGCGGCAAAGAAGATGGCGGATGTGCTGGTTGCGCCGCTCCCGCTGGGTTATTGGGACGCGCAGAACGAGAGATTCATCGATTGGGTCGACCGTGACGGAAAGGTGCATGATCACATTCACCTTCTTGCCAATGAGCTGCCGGTGACATTCGGCTATGCAACGGCGGAGCAAGCCGCGCAGGTGCGTCGCTTGATCGACGCGAATAGCAAAGAGTTTGAGCGATTTCCCAGTTTTGTGGCGGCGAAGATCGCCGACTACGATAAGTCCGAGATCGGCTCCGGTGGCCCGTACGATCTTTGCGCGGCGGGCAGGTACTGGTATTGGGATGCCGCGTACCGCGCATCGCAGGATCAGGGCGGCATGCTGCTCGATCAGCTAAAGACGGTGGCGGCAGAGGGCGCGAAGAATGGCTACTTCATGGGCGAACGGTACGACATGGACCATGTGTATTACATCGATGGCAAAGATGCGCATGGGGCCCAGAAGTACTATGAATATCCCAACGTCTTTGCGGCTGTGCTGATTGAGAAGCTGCTGGGTTTGACGGTCCCCGCGGATGCGGATGTATCAGTCGCTCCGCATCTGAAGAGCTACGGCACCGTGGAGTTTGAAATTCCTGAGTATGCCCTGCGCTACCGCTATAGCCAGGACGGATTTACGTTGAAGAACCTGTCGGACAGATCACGGCGATACAGGGTCGATTTATCGGCGCTCGGTTTTGACGCCACGCATTACCGGCTGGTGGGTCCATCGCAGCAGCGGGGAATTGTGAACGCTCGTTCGATGCTGACCCTGGCGCCGCACGAAGAAGTGCGCTGGACTCCGGTTCGATAAAAAATGAGCGAGCACGGTGAATTCGCACCTGGCGTCACGCCATACGCTGAACCCATTGGCTGCGCCATGCTGGCGCTTCGAAGGGGTCGGCGAAGTACTGCGTCTCGTGCACGACTTTACCGTTGCGGAACTCCATGATGCTCACCGTGAATGCTTGCCGCTCCTGGTAGGTGATGGTGTATTCGGTGATCCAGAGATCGCCCTTTCCCAGAATTCGCTTGACGGTGAAACCTGACGGCTTGCCGGGATGATGACTCCGCAAGGCCTGCAGGTTGGCTCGCCCAAGGATTCGCTCGCCTGACTGGGGATAGTCGCAAACGGCATCGTCCTCATAAATATCGTGCTCCGCGTTGGCGTCGCCGTCCGCCGACGCACGCCAGTGCAGATTCAGGGCTTCCCGCATCTGTTCCTCTTCCATCGACTGCTCTGGATGCTGTTCGGTTTTCATGTTGAGCTACCTCATTGGTATGAAACCGGGAATGCCGGTCTTCACCACTTCGATGAGCGGCTTATTTCTTTTTGGTCTTGCGCTGCGCCTGGGCGGCGGAGTTGGCTGCGACGGCGGCGCGGATGAGCTGCTTGAACGCAGCCTGGTTGATCTTCTCGCCTTCGCGGAGATCGATGGCGCGGCGCGTGTTTCCTTCCAGGCTCGAGTTGAAGAGCTGCTTCGGGTCTTCGAGCGAGGCACCGCGAGCGAAGGTGAGCTTGACCACCAGCTTGTACGACTCGCCGGTGCAGACGATGCCGTCGTGAGACCAGATGGGAGTTCCCATCCACTTCCACTCCTCGACGATGGCGGGGTCGGCTTCGTGGATGAGCTGGCGGACGTGCGCGAGGGTGGCTCCGCGCCAGTCTCCCAGCTCTTCGATGCGGCGGGTGATGTTTACGGAAGCGGTCTCGCTGTCGGGATAGCTTGTGGGCTTCATGGTCTCTTAGGTCCTTTCGTTGCTCGAGCCGGTACTTCGCCGCTCGGCGGTTCGATACAAGGTTCTGTCAGGCTGGCCGCTTTGCCATCAGCCGCCGCAGGAGATGGCCCTTCCACAGCCAGAGACCGGAGAGGACCATGACAGGAAAGAAGACATATCGAGTCGCCGGGGCGTACTGCGGAATCCTGTCGAAGGGACTGTAGATGTAGCCGACGATAGGAATGGCAACGACGAGATGAATCCAGCGAAAGATCGAGCGGCTGATGTTTTGGCTCATGGTGAACCTCCTTTCGATGATGGGTTATTCGACACTGGTGAGCACGTGTTCGAGTTTGCCGAGGAACGCCTGCCAGCCGTAGTTCGCGCCCTTGTATGCTGCTTCCTGGTCGGGACGGAATCCGGTCTGCTCCATGTGCACATGGGTTCCGGCATCGGTGCGCGTGAGGGTAAAGGTGACGACGCTCTCAAGGCCGAGCGTTCCCCAGGTGTAGGCGAGCGTCTTGCCGGGATCGACGGTGACGACCTGGCAGTCGATGACGCCGTTCCAGTTCGGCACCGGGTCCATGCGCAACTGGAAGGCGCGACCGGCGACAAGCTGAAAGTCATTCTTCATCAGCCACTGCTCGATCAGGGAGCTTTCGGTGAGGGCACGCCAGACTTTCTCGGGCGGATGCGGGAAGTCCTTTTCTACGATTACGGAACGGGTATCGGGGTTTGTCATTTGTCCATCCTTTCCAAAACGTCTCCGAGGAGATCGAGCTTGTTTTGCCAGAAGGCGCCGTAGTCGCCGATCCAGTCGACGAGCGGTGCGAGCGCTTCCTGGCGGGCGCTGTAGTGGGTCTCGCGCCCATTGCGGCGATGGCGCACCAGGCGGGCGCGTTTGAGTGCGGAGAGGTGCTTGGAGACCATGGGCTGCGAGACTCCGGCGCTCGCGGTCAGGGCGTGAACGGTGAGGTCGCCGTCGCGGGCGAGCCGTTCGAAGAGCGCTCTTCGGGTGGGATCGGCGAGAGCTTTGAAGACGCGGTCTGCGGCGTTGGGCATGGCAAAACCATAACCACATGGTTATTGGTTGTCAAGCGTAAATTTTATGAGACACGGACGTTCCTTGGTGCCAGCAATAACGGCACCGTCAATCCGCTGGTGGTGACGCTGGACAAAGTGACCAGCGACACGCTGGCCAGCTCCAAACTCATCGCTCCCAGCAACGCGCAGGTCACGCTGGGGCCGGGACAGGTCTCGAGCACGCTGACCTCGCTGCTGCTTCCCAACAACGGCAGCAACGGCAACGTCATCACCGATGCGCGCACCGCGCCCGCGTTGATGCCGCCCGACTGCAGTTTTACCTTCCTAGCGCCCGAGCTGACGGGGCCGAACGGCACGAACCAGACGGTCTCGGCGGGTCAGTTCCCCACTGCGGTTGTGATTCTTACGTCGACGTTTGCCAGCAACAGCTATCCCTATCCGACCGGGACGGTCATGCTAACCGATGACAGCGGCAGAACATTTACCGCGACTCTTTCGGGATTGACCGACACCGCCTTCGTCCCCATCGCCAATGCGCCTGCGAGAACGCATACCTCCACTGCGAGCTACTCGGGCGATACCACCTACGCTGCGATTTCGAGCTTCGGCAGCTCTGCCTTCGCGGACACGCTCAACCTGAGCCTCTCCAATCCGGTTCAACGGCAGCTCCCGGTTCTACCGTGTCGTTTATTGCGACGGCGTCGGCCCCCACCACGAACGGAGCGACTGTGTATCTCAACAGCTTCAGCGTCGCGCAGCATAATCCGGCAGGTGTGATGGGGCATCGCTGCCCACGCGGTGAAGCGATGCCTCATTACAATTTGCAGCGTAATTCTAGTCGGCAGGAAACATGCACTCGATGCGTAGCTCTTGTGCGGTGATGCACGCTGGCATTCCTACGGTCGAGACGAGCGAGAAGAAGGAAAATCTCTGATTATCTTTGACAAAGGTGATGGGCAGCACCGGGCCTTGATCTTTGCGGACAGCGTTCAGCTCTTTCACTCCGGGGTATCGCTTCAGTTCATTCAGCAGTGCGATGGTTTTGACGTCGACGACATGGCCAACCGCCTCGCGATGGACGCGTTGCAACAGCCCCGATGCTACCTGTTCCCAGTCTTCGATGAACGGCCGCATGCCGTCGGGGTCGAACATGAGGTGAAGAAGGTTGCGCGGCTTCGGCCACTGCGCAAGATCGACGAACGAGCCGAAGAAGCGCGGCGCCGCATCATTCGTTTTGAGCACACGCCAGTAGCGATCCATCAAAAGCGCCGGGTAGGGCTCCTGCTGCATCAGGACGCGCTCGATTGCCCGGGTGACCACTCCCATGTCGGGAGCGTCCCACGAGGCGTCGCTGTATACGGGCGCGTACCCCGAAGCCAGCAGAAGCGTGTTGCGTTCGCGCAGCGGAATGTCGAGGGTCTGCGAGAGAGTCAACAGCAGCTCCCTGCTGGGAACGCTGCGGCCACTCTCGACGAAGCTGATGTGGCGCTGCGAGATGCCTGCGTCGAGGGATAGATCGAGCTGGCTCTTGCCGCGCTGCTGTCTCCAGTAGCGCAGCAGCTCTCCAAGCTCATGTTGTTCTGACGCCGTAGCGTGGGTTGAGGAATCCATGGGAGCTCCGCGGGCAGATTCAATTCGCCTCTCGATAGAGTAGATGCGTTCGTTGCGTTTCGAGAGCAGCAGCGCAGAACTTTAGAAGCAAGCATTCTGCTAAAGCATTAAAACTGGACCGGACCGACAGCGCCGATCCAGGCAGAGACCTTCGACGGATCGACCTCGTCCATGTAGAAGAAGTGGGTCATCACCGGCTTGACGACGGGCTTCGTGTCATCATTCGGCGTCATGGTGACGATGCCGCGAAAGACCTTGAGCGGTCCGCCGTCCCAGTATTCCAGCACATCGTGATGTGCGGTGAACCCGGTATCGATGAAGGCGCGCAGATTTTCGCGGATCTGCTCGCGTCCGTTCCATTCCGCAACGCCGAGCCGGCAGGTGGCGTTCTCCGCGAAGCAGTCAAAGCCTTCCCCGAAGGTCTTGTCGTCGATCTCTTTCCAAAAAGCCAGCAGCCACGCGGGCGGCGCGGTCTTTGTCATGGTGATGGTTGTCGTCATGTTCTTCTCCTGGAGATGAAGTTCGCGCCGATCTGCGTTCGCGGCGGGATGTTGTTCTCTCAATATCGAATGTTTAGGAAATCGCGGCAATTACCTGCAAGGTAATCAAACCTGCGCCCTGCGCCAGCAAAGAGATACAGGGACCCCTCGACTGAGCTGCGATCCTTTCCTCGCCCCTGCGCGACATTTCGCTCATTCCGCTGGACAATAGAGTCATGTTCCGCGAGATCCTTTTCGATATCGAGCAATTCGCAGCGACAACGACTGACCTGGCTGCCGTGCAGCGGTTCACGGTCGACGCCATCGCCACCAGGCTGCCGCACTATGACTGGGTGGGCTTCTACATGCTGGTCCCCGAGGACCGCACCATGCTGGTGTTGGGGCCGTTTCACGGCGCGCCCACCGACCACGTCCGCATTCCGGTGGCGCAGGGAATCTGCGGTGCCGCGGTGGCGCAGGGCGAGACCATCGTCGTCGACGACGTCGCGGCAGACCCGCGCTATCTCTCCTGCTCCATCGAGACGCGTTCGGAGATCGTCGTGCCGATTCGCGTGCACGGCGAGATCGTCGGCGAGATCGACATCGACAGCCACACTCCCGCTGCCTTCGGTGCAAAAGACCGCAGTTTTGTGGAAGAGTGCGCGGCCGTGGTGGGAAATTTTCTCGAAGCGGCGAGCTAAGCTTTGCTCTCAAAGTAGAGGTGGTAATGGTTGCGGCAGCCGGGGTTGAAGGCTGCCCTGCAGGCGGGACACTCGTAGCCGCTCTGCATATACTCATCGATCGTCAGTTCGCTGCCGCAGGCTCCGCAGAGAATGGCTGGCTGGTCCCATTCGATGCGCGGCCAGACCTCGATGGGATGGTTGGCGAGCGCCTCATGGCAGTCCTTGCACGCATAGTAGACACCGCAGCACTTCATCCTGATCGCGATGATGTCGGTCGGCTTGCGATAGTGAGCGCAGCGCGTCTGGGCGTCGAGATCGACTCCGCGAATTTCCGGGCGAGGCATAGACATAGATTAATAGCTGC
>NZ_DATKQC010000027.1:0-40995 GCF_035532915.1 Edaphobacter sp. | reverse complement strand
CTATTTACTTATTTGATTCCTCTGGTCGCAGTTGAAATCAACTTCATCCCCGCCGTAAAATCCTCCACCGGGCCAATCAAGCTGACCACCACTCTCCCAGCTTGAGCAATCCCATAGAAAGCCCCCGGATGAACGATCGCCCCGCACTCCTGCAATAGCTCGCCCGCCACATCCCCAGTTCGGGGCAGCCGCAGGATCGCACACCATCCCGCCTCCACCCGCAGCACCTCCAGTCCCATCCCCTCAACACAAGCCAGATTCGCCCGTACCCGTTCCAGAATTTGCTGCTGAATTCCCTGCCGTGCCTCCAGCCACGAAGGGAGCGCCCTCTGCACCGGAGCGTTCATCGACAGAAATGTATCTGCAATCACCTCCAGCCGCCCCATCGCCTCCCGCCGCAGCGCCTCTGGTCCAGACCCGGCGATCCACGCCGCCTTCATCTGCGGAAGCCCGGCAATCTTGCTCATCCCGCTCAAAACGAAGGTCAGAACCGGATGCGGCCCTACGGCAAAGCTGACCAGTTCCTCTGTATCCGCCCGATGCAGCGAGTAGTCCAGAAAGACCTCATCCACAATCAAGGCCAGCCCATACTGCGCACAGATCTCTTCGAGCCTCTGCCGCTCCACAGCCTTCGTCCCGTGCCCGGTCGGGTTATTCGGATGCACCACGACAATCGCCCGAGTCCGCGGCCCGATCCGCCGCTGCAACTCGGCAAAGTCGATCCACCAGCCATAGTCATAGAACAGGGGATAGGGCTTCAGCTTCACATCCTCAAGGTCGGCAAGAAAATCGAACAACGGATAGCTCGGCAGCGCCACCAGTACCTCATCGCCCGCATCGCAAAGCAGCCGAAACAGATAGCCGTAGCCTTCGCTGGTACTGGTGGTCAGCACCAGCGCGTCCGGATCGACCACAGCGCCATGCCCCCGGTAATAATCCGCCACGGCCTCCCGCGCTCGCCTCATCCCCCGAGCATCGGGATCATAGACCAGCGCCTCGCTATCCCCCAGCGGAGCCAGTATCGTCGCCGCGTTATAGCTGAATCCGCAGACCGTTGGGTTCGAGACGGTCAGATCATAGAGCCGCCGCCCAGTCAGCCGCGCCTCGCGAATCGCCGCAGCAAAACTGCTCTCCCCAACATCCCAACCCGTACGCACAGAAAATCGAAAGCTCACTTGACCATGCTAATCAATTCAACGTCTTCATCGTCATCCCCTACAATAACTACTCAACCTATGAGCTCAATCAAAGCAGTCCTCTTCGACTTCGGTAAAGTCCTCTCCCTGTCCGCCGATCCCGCCGTCTGGCAGCAGATGCTCGCCCTCAGCGGCCTCAGCGAAGCCGATCTCCAGCGCGAATACTGGGCGCATCGCCACGACTACGACCGCGGCACCCTCAACAGCCAGACCTACTGGCCGGCGGTAGCGGCAGGCTCCCGCACCACCTTCACCCCCGAGCAGATCACCGCGCTCATCGCCGCCGACGTCAACCTCTGGTCGCGCCTCAACCTTCCCATGGTCGAGTGGGCGCGGAACCTGCAACGCGCGGGCATCCGCACCGGCATCCTCTCCAACATCGGCGACGCTATGGCCGAAGGCCTCATCGCAAAGTTCGACTGGATCAGCGCCTTCGACCACTGCGTCTGGTCATACTCCCTCAAGCTCGCCAAACCCGAAACCACCATCTACCGCTGCGCCGCCGAAGGACTTGCCACCGATCCCTCGCAGATCCTCTTCATCGACGACAAGATCGAGAATATCGAAGCCGCCGAATCCATCGGCATGCAGGCCATCCAATACCACCTCGACCATCCTGCCTTCGAGCAGGAGCTACGCCGCCGCAACCTCGACTCTCTCCTCAACCTATCTCCGGCATCCACACCCGCATAGCGGCACCATTCCCAAATCGGCACAAAAACGTTACATTCGTCATGAATTCGTAAAGAAAAAATCTAATCTCACGCACCACCATGGATATTAAAAGGGCAGGCTGCAATCAGCGAGTCACCGCAGCCAGATGACCATGACGAAAACACGATCCTCCCCCCGGCTCATCCTCTGCGTCCTTAGCCTCTTCATCCCTAAAACCCTTCCCGCGCAACAGACCCAGCAACTCGTCTTCACCGGTCTTCACTCTACCGCCAGCCAGGGGCAATTCAATGCAGTGCAGTCCGCACCCAACGGTCATCTCTACCTTCTGCTCGATCAGAAAGACGGCGTTCGCATACTTGAGACCGACGCAAACGCCACCACCGTCCTCGCCCAGGCCCAGCTAGGCGCGAAGGGCGACATCGGTCTCGCCATGGCGCTCGACCCCAGCGGCAACCTCTACGTCACCGGAACCACCGCCTCCGGTTTCCTCGCCGGCACCTCCGGCGCAGCCTTCCCTGCCCCCGCCGACGCCTCCACCAACTCCTTCATCGCCAAGTTCGATAGCAACCTGGACCCGCTCTTCGTCACCTTCACCGGCAGCGGACGCACAGCAGCCTCCGCGATCGCCGCCACCTTGGACGCAGTTTTCATCACTGGCAGCATCTTCGGTGCTACCATCCCGGTCACGCCCACCGCCTTCACCCAAACACCGGCCAGCAACACCACGCAAAACGGCTTCGTCGAAAAGTTCAACACCACAGGCTCAACCCTCCTCTATGCCACCTATCTCAGCGGAGCCAACGGCACCACCGCTCCCGCGGCCATCGCAGCAGACGCGTCGGACAACGCCTACATCGCCGGATACACCACCTCCTCCGGCTACCCCACCCTAGCCGCACTCGTCCCCGAGAAGGTCGGCACATCCTCCGGCTTCCTCACCAGGCTCACCCCCGCAGGCGACGGCATCGTCTTCTCTACCTACATCCCGGGCTCAGGCATCACATCCCTTGCCCTCGATCCCGCCGCCCAGAACCTGCTTGTCTCGGGAACCGTCGCCATCGGCCAGTTCCCCGTCGCCAACGTAGCCACACCGCTGGTCAATCTCCCCTACCAGACACTTTTGCGCATTCCTCTCGACGGCAGCACCGTTCTTTCCTCCACGCTCCTCGCTCCCGGCACGCAATCCATCGTCACCCCCGCGCCCAACGGCGAAGCCTGGGCTATCGGAGCCCTCACCACCCCGCTCCTCCCGCTGCTAACCTTCTCCAACATCGGCAGCGCCTTCGCCCTCCGCATCACAGCGCAAAATAACATCGACCAGTCACTGCGCTTCGGTGGTCTTCCTACGAGCAACCCCAGCTACGCCAGCGCCCCCGTCACCCTGACCTCGCTCACAACCGACGCCATCGGCCAACCTGTCTTCGCCGGAGCCGTCACCCCCACCGCCAGTTCCAGCTTGCTGGCGACTGAAACCTACGACCTGCCACTCTATAACTCCCCCACCGCCGCTCTGCCATCGACCATACGTAACGCCGTGCTCGCTCCCGGCAGTTGCAACGGGAGCCTCTGCGCCGGATCAGCGGCCTACCTCAGCAAAGTCGATCCTGGGACCGCCGCGCCCAGTCTTGCGCTATCCACGGATGACTCTCCTAATATCATTCTGAGGAATCTCGGCTCTGCTACCGCCATCAACCTGCAACTGGCCGCAACCGGATTTACACTCGCCACCGACTGCCCCATAGCTCTCGCTCCCGGCGCGGAATGCAGCATCGCCCTAAGCGGCCCTGGCCCCGGCACCATCACCGCGCAAGCCGACAACGCTACCACTCAAACCGCAAACCTCCCCGCCTCCACTACCACGCCCAACGCCATCGTCTTCTCTCCCAAGGAGCTGGACTTCGGCATTGAGAGCGCCTCCAGCCCCGCCGCGACGCGCACCATCACCGTCACCAACCTAAGCGCCCAAAGCCAGGCATTTGCTTCCTCGACCACCAACACCCAATTTACAGAGCAGTCCAGCGACTGCCCCACGAACGGCACATCCAGGCTCCTCACCCCGGGTGCAAGCTGCCACATCACCATCGCCTTCACTGCCTCTGGCGACCCCGCCAGCGACGGCCCCGTCCAATCCAACTGGACCATCGGCCCCGGCAGCGTCCTGCTCACCGGCTACTCCGAGGCCGCAGCCCTCGCTGTCTCAGTCAGCGAGATCGACTTCGGCACCCAATACACCGGAGGCCTCCGTCTCCCCCGCTTCCTCTACCTCTCCAACAACTCGGCCACCACCGTCCTGCACACCGCTGTATCTCTACCCAGCACATCGCCCTTCTCTCTTATCGATCGCTGCCCCACGCAGCTTCTCCCTCACACCATCTGCCAACTCCAACTCGACTACCTCTCGGCGCAGTCCCCCTCGAACGACTCCATCACCCTCTCGCTCGACCAGGGCCTCACCGTCCTTGTCACCGGCAAAACCTTGCCGCCGCCCGGAGCAGGCGGAGCCACCGTCAACCCAAACCTCACCGTCTCCCCCTCCAGCCTGAACTTCCCCAACGCCATCCCCGTCACCGCTGTCTCGAGCGCGACACAGACCGTCACCATCGGCAACACCGGAGCACAACCCATCCCCCTGGCGCTCTCGCTCAGCGGAGACTTTACCCAGGCCACAAGCTGCACCTCCACGCTCGGCGCTCACAGCGCCTGCACCGTCGTCATCACCTTCGCGCCCTCGCAACCCGGAACCCGGCAGGGCCTGCTCTCCGTCACCGCGGGGCCTGCGACCACACCTGCCTATGTTGCCCTTAGCGGAACGGCCACTCCGATCCTCTCTACTAACAACGGCACGCTCGACTTCGGCAACGTCATCGCCGATCAACCTGCCGTTCAGTGGTACAAGATCACCCAATCCTTCACCGCTCTCAGCGCTGCCACCTCCAACTCCGCCTTCAAGGCGATCCTCGTCGAAGACATCGGCTACGGTCACGGAACCCCACCCACCTCGGCCTTCAGCACCAACGCCTCCGGCTCCTGCGTTAATTGCTGGCTCGGACTGCAATTCATTCCACCCACCACCGGCCCTGAAACCGCGACCGTAGCCCTCCGCTCCAGCACCTCCGGCAACGCCTACACCCTCGCGCTCACCGGCAACGGCCTTCCACTCACGGGACTCATCCTCACGCCCGTCAGCAATGACTTCGGCGCCATCCCGATCAACTCGACCAGCGCGCCCACGCTCGTCTCCCTCACTAACCTCACCTCAGCCGCAGTCTCCCTCACCGCACCCACCACCAGCACAGGCTTCGTCACCAACACCGCTCCCACCGGAGGAGCGCTCTGCACTGGAACCCTCGCGCCCACCGCGTCCTGCTTCGTCGAAGTGGCCTTCGCCCCAACTACCACAGGACAGATCGCCGGAACCCTCACCCTTCCCACCAGCGCCAATACCCTCACCGCTTCGCTCACCGGCTTCGGTGCGCCCGACCCCGGCCTCGCGTTCACACCGAACGCGCTCACCTTCAACAACGTTCCCGGCGCAACTGCTACGCAGCAGACCATCACTCTCAAAAACACCGGAGCAGCCACACTCCAGATCGCCACCCCTTCCGTCACCACTCCCAACTTCACCCTCACGAGTACCTGCGCCACACTCACTCCCGCAAACACCTGCTCCATCGCAGTGACGTACGTCCCCGGCAACGCCCCGGCAACCGATACCATCACCATTCCTGTAAACAGCTCCCTCACCGGAGCAGCCACCTACACCGTTCCTCTCACCGGCGCTTACACCACCGAAGACTCGGGCCTCCAGATCATTCCCGCCGAGACCAACTTCGGCCCGCAGCTCACCAGCAACCCCGGCCTCACCCGCCAGTTCACCATCAACAACCTCACCGCGAAGTCCCTTACCCTCGCGCTTTCACTTCCTCGCCAGTTCGTCCTCGCCGACCCGCCCTGCGCCGCGCTCGCACCCAATGCAAGCTGCAACTTCTCCGTCACCTTTCTGCCGCTCACCAACGGTGACATCACCGGAACCCTCTTCGCCCAGGCCACGCCCACCGACGGCACCGCCACCTTCAACAGCCTCGGCTACTTCGAAGGCTACGGCCTCGGCACCGGAGCCCTCGCCATCACCGGCAACCTCACCCCCACTGGAGGCGACGGCACTCTGCTCAACTTCGGCCAGGTAGCCTCGGGCCAGTCCCTCAGCCAGACCCTTACGCTAACGAATCCCAATACGACTGCCATCGCCATCCGTCGCATCACCAGCGAGTGGCCCTTCCTCAGCACCACGACCTGCGCTATCGCCCTCGCGCCCGGCGAATCCTGCACCGTAGCCGTGACCTACTCGCCTCTCAATCAGGCTGCCACGGGAACCGGCTCGCCTATCTCGAATACCGACACCGGCTCCCTCGTCATCGAGAGCGACGCCCTCACCAGCCCCGATGTGGTCGACCTCACCGGGACCGCCGCACCCATCCTTGTCTCCGTCCCCGACAACACCGCTCCGCTGGCCTCTTACACCGCATCACAAAGCTCCTTCACCTTCGACTCCACCGCCGTCGGCGACGTCTCCGCCGCCCAGACCATCACTCTCTCGAATACCGGAACCCTTACGCTCCACATCATCGGTCTTGAAGCCACGCCTGATTTCACCGCCGCCAGTACGTGCGCCACGCTCGTCCCCGGAGCAAGCTGCACTCTCACCGTCACCTTCACGCCACAGCTCCCCGGCACTCGCATCAGCGCGCTTGAAATCTCCTCCGACGCGAGCACGGCGCTCGACTTCATCAGCCTCCTCGGCACGGCGACTCCAGCGTCGCTCCTCTTGTCTCCGTCCTCGCTCGACTTCGGAAGCCTCCTCGTCGGCAGCACCTCGACCCTTCCCATCGAGGCCACCAATACCAGCGCGACCCCGGCGGTCTTTCACGGCATCACGGCCACAGGCGACTACACGGTCGCAGGTGACTGCCCCGCTCCCGGCAGCTCGCTCGCAGCCAACACAAGCTGTACGATCGAGGCCACCTTTAGGCCCACGCAGCCGGGCTTGCGCGCCGGAACCCTCAAGGTAGCCAACTCGCTCTCCACGCTGCCGCTCACCATTGCGCTGACCGGCACCGGAGCGCAGTCTCACCTTCAGGCCAATCCGGCCAGCCTCAACTTCGGGAGCCTATCGCTTGCCTCTTCGGCAAGCCTCACCCTTACCCTCATCAACTCCGGCAACGCCCCCGTCACCGGACTTCATCTTGCCATCACAGGCGACTACGCCGTCATCACCCCCTGCGCGCTCACAGCCCTTCCCGCAGGCACCAGTTGTTCTGTCACTATTTCTTTCACTCCCACCGCGCTCGACACCCGCGCCGGAACCCTTACCATCACCAGCGCAGCCAACGCGCCGACTGCGGTTCCACTCCTCGGCACCGGAGTTCCCAACGGCAGCTTCCTGCTCACCGTCAATGGAAAGCCGTCCTCCAGCGTCACCGTCAAGAGCGGGTACCCCGCCAGCTACACGTTGACGGTGACACCACAGAACAGCTTCAGCGGGACGGTTATCCTTAATTGCTCCCCGGTCACTCCCGGTCAGTACGCCAACTGTGCTCTGCTGCCCTCGAGCATCGCCATCAGCGGCGCCGCCCAGAACACCACCGCCACCCTCAACACCATTACCTCTGCTCAAGTCACTCTTGCCGAAGGCAGCCGAAAGCGCGGCAGCTTCCTGCTCTGTCTGCTGCCGGCGGCTTTATTTTTCTTCTGGAGAAGTCGCCCCACCGGCCTGAAGCTCTGTGCCACGTTCCTCGCAGCCACAGCGCTGATTACCTTGAACGGCTGCGGCAGCGGAGGCAGCCTCACCGATCCCAGTCTGCGCAAGACGCCGCCCGGCACCTACCAATACCAGATCACGGCAACCTCGACCAACGGCCCCCGCATCACGCAGACCGTGACCCTAAATCTTACCGTTCAGTAATCGAATAAAAAACTGGCTAAACTCCTACCCCCAGCGGTACCGGGACCTGCTCCACGATCTCGATTCCGAAGCCCTGAAGAGCGGGTACGTGGGTCGGGGTATTCGTCAGCAGCCGGATCTTGTGGATACCCAGATCGGACAAGATCTGTCCACCAAGACCGACCTGCCGCAAGGTTCGCTGCGTCTTGTCGTCGCCGCGCTCCCGCGAGCGATCCCGATGCAGCACCACCCGCGCCGGCACTGTTCCGCGATCGATGCCGAAGCCCTTGGTTCCATTGTGCAGATAGACCAGAGCGCCGTGCCCCGCCTCGGCGATCATGCGCAGCGAGTTCTCCACCACGGCCCGGCAATCGCACATCGTGGTCGAAAACACGTCGCCCGCAAGGCAATGCGTATGCACGCGGACCGTCACCGGCTCGTCGCCCGTCACATCGCCGTACACGAGTGCCACATGCGACTCTCCACCCTCGACCTCGCTCTCATACGCGATCATGCGGAACTCGCCATGCGCCGTAGGCATCAGCGACTCCGCCACGCGATGGATATACCGCTCATTCTGCAGCCGGTAGCGAATCAGGTCAGCCACCGTCACCATCTTCAATCCGTGCAACTCACAGAACTTGATCAGATCAGGCACCCGCGCCATGGTTCCGTCTTCGTTCATGATCTCGCAGATCACCCCAGCCGTGATCAGCCCCGCCATCCGTGCCAGATCGACCGAAGCCTCGGTCTGCCCTGCGCGCACCAGAACACCGCCCTTACGCGCGCGCAACGGAAAGACATGTCCTGGGCGAGCAAGGTCCTGCGCCGTAGAGGCTGGATTGATCGCCACCCGAATCGTATGCGCCCGGTCTGCGGCAGAGATTCCTGTGGTGACGCCTTCGCGGGCCTCGATGCTCTCGGTAAACGCGGTGCCGAAACGCGACGTGTTCTCCTGCGTCATCGGCCCCAGCCGAAGGTAGTCGGCACGCTCTTCGGTCAAGGTCAGACAGATCAAGCCCCGTCCAAAGCGTGCCATGAAGTTGATGGCTTCTGGCGTGACAAACTCCGCCGCCAGCGTCAGATCGCCTTCATTCTCGCGGTCCTCGTCGTCGACGACCACCACCATCCGTCCGGCCCGTATCTCAGCAACAGCCTCGGCAACATCGGCAAACATAGCAGCCTCCAATACTTTCGACTCAACTCATCATACGTTCGACGCAAAAAGAAACGCCGCCATTTGCAGGCGGCGCTTATCGCTCCAGCTATTTTTTTTACAGAATCGACTTATTTACAGGATCGACTCGTTTTTTATAGAGTCGACTCAATCTCGAATCCCCACGCTTCCAACAGCGCCTCGGGGATGTACTTCGAATTCTTGTTCCGCCGGGCCCACTCACGCAGCCTGGTCGACCGGATGTACTGGTCGGGAGTCAATTTGAATTCCTTCACGACCTGCTCGAACGATGTAACCGTTGGCACCACCGGGCCTATCGGCTCAGGCTTGCCCCAGTTTGGATTTCCGCGACGCTTTGCCATATCTGTTCAGTACCTCTTCCAGGATATCTAGATAATCCCCCGCTCTTCGTGCGGCGGTTTAAGGGAAATTGACGCTGTATTCATTCTATGCCATTTATGCCCATAAATCAAGGCATTTCCTTGGCCTCGGGAGCGATACGAGCTTGCTCAGCCTCCTTCGATCCAGAGGCGTCTTTTTCAGTCCCTTCTCCGTCTATTCCACCAGCCATCCTGCGATGTAAGATCGAACCTACATTTAAGGTCGTACCATCTCTGCCGTTCAACCGCACATGAGGCAATCCCTATGAGCGCACCGCCCTGCTCCCCTCCCGAAGAAGAAGAGCTTCTCGAAACTGAGTCGACCGACCTCGATATATCTCGTCGCACCTTTGTCAAAGCTGCCAGCATCCTGAGCGCTGGAGTGGTCACCGGCATTCCCCATCTCGCCGAGGCCGAAGCGACCAGCATTGCCGCGACCAGCACTCCCCAGACGATCTCGGTGACGCTCAAGGTCAACGGCAAGTCCGAGCCGCTGACCCTCGACACCCGCACCACGCTGCTCGACGCGCTGCGCGATCATCTCGACCTTACCGGCAGCAAAAAAGGCTGCGACCACGGTCAATGCGGAGCCTGTACGGTGCTGGTGGATGGCCGCCGCGTGAATAGCTGCCTCACCCTCGCCGTCGTCGCCGACGGAGCCGAGATCACCACCATTGAGGGCCTCGCACAGGGCGATACCCTCAGCGCGGTCCAGACCGCGTTCCTCGAACATGACGCCTTCCAGTGCGGTTACTGCACTCCGGGCCAGATTTGTTCGGCCACCGCCCTGCTCGACGAGCAGAAGCACGGCACCCTCAGCACCGTCTCCTTCGAGACCGGCAACATCGCCAGTCCGCAGCTCACCGACAACGAGATTCGCGAGCGCATGAGCGGCAACATCTGCCGTTGCGCCGCCTACCCCAACATCGTCGCCGCCGTCCGCGCCGCCGCGAGGGCCACCGCATGAATCCCTTCAGCTATCAACGTGCCACCGCACCGGAAGAAGCGATCCGCGCCGTCTCCGCCCACAACGCAAAGTTTCTCGGCGGCGGAACCAACCTCGTCGACCTGATGAAGGATGGGGTCGAGCAGCCATCCACCCTGGTCGACATCAACCGCCTCGATCTCGCGCAGGTCACTACCACTCCCAGTGGTGGCGCGCTCATCGGAGCGCTGGTCCGCAACAGCGACCTCGCCAACCACCAGATGATCCGCAGTAACTATCCGCTGCTCTCGCATGGATTGCTGAGCGGCGCCTCTCCGCAACTGCGCAACATGGCCACTACCGGCGGCAACCTGCTGCAGCGAACCCGCTGCTACTACTTCATGGACACCGCCTTTCCCGCCTGCAACAAGCGCACGCCCGGCTCCGGCTGCGCGGCCATCCACGGCTTCAACCGCATCCATGCCATTCTGGGTGCAAGCGAAGACTGTATTGCCACTAACCCCTCCGACATGAACGTCGCCATGGCCGCCCTCGATGCCACCGTCCACGTACAGGGACCGAAGGGCAAACGCGCCATCCCGTTCGCCGACTTCCACCGCCTCCCCGGCAAGACTCCGCAGATCGAAACCACTCTCAGGCCCGACGAACTCATCACCGCCGTTGAACTTCCTGCTCCGAAGTTCGCAAAGAACTCCTGGTACCTCAAGGTCCGCGACCGCCAGAGCTACGCCTTCGCCCTGGTATCCGTAGCCGCCGGGCTTGAGATGAACGGCACCACCATCAAATCGGCGGGACTCGCGCTGGGCGGTGTAGCCCACAAACCCTGGCGGTCTATAGAAGCCGAAAAGTCCCTGGCTGGCGCAACCGCCAACACCGAGGCCTTCAAAAAAGCCGCTGAGCTTGCCGTAGCCGGGGCTCATCCCTACGAGCACAACGCCTTCAAGATCGAACTAGCCAAACAGAGCATCGTGCACGCCCTTACGCTCGCCGCACAGGGCTCACGAGAAGGAGCACAGGCATGATGGCCATCGAGTCAGAGCAGCAGCAGGAGCAAAAGCCGGAGCGCCAGCTCGATCACCGCTACGACGCCTTCGCCAAGGTCACGGGCCGCGCCAAGTACGCCGCCGAGTTCCCGGTCAAGAATGTCGCCTACGCCTACATCGTGCAAGCCACCATTCCCGCAGGATCAGTAGCCTCCATCGACGACACCGCCGCCAGCCGCGCCTCCGGGGTGCACAACGTCCTCACGCCCTTCAACGCGCCAAAGCTTGCCGAGCTTGGCAACGTCAACGTGCTGCAGGATGCCACCGTCTTCTATAGCGGACAGCCTATCGCGGTGGTGGTTGCCCGCTCGCTGCCTGAAGCCCGCTCCGCCGCGGCTCTGCTTCACATCACCTACAAAGAGCAGCCGGCGAAACTCGACTTCAACAACCTGCTCGGCGATGCTCGGCCTCCAAAGCGCGGTGGCACGTCACGTCGTGGCGATCCAGCCGCCTCTCTTGCCAAAGCCACCGTCACCGTCGACCAGACCTACTCCACGCCGCTGCAGAACCACAATCCGATGGAGCCGCACGCTACCATCGCCGCCTGGGATGGCGACAAGCTCAACGTCTACGATTCCACGCAGGGCATCACTGGCGTTCAGCAGGGACTGGCGCGCGCCTTCTCCATCCCGCAAGCCAACGTCCACGTCGACTGTCCCTACACCGGCGGTGGATTCGGCTGCAAGGGCTACGTCTGGTCTCAGACCATCCTCGCCGCGATGGCGGCCAAGGTCGCCCAGCGCCCGGTCAAACTCGTCCTCGACCGTGGACAGATGTTCGGCCCCGTCGGCTCCCGCCCCAACACCAGCCAGCACATCAAGCTCGCCGCCTCGGCCGATGGCAAGCTCCTGCTGCAGCAGCACGACTCCACCTGTTACACCTCTTTCATCTCCGACTGGGTCGAAAGTGCCGCCGCTCAGACCACGCTGCTCTACGACAGCGAATCGCTCTCCACCACGCACCTCGTCGTTCCGCTCAACCTGGGCATGGGCACGTGGATGCGCGCCCCCGGCGAGTCCACCGGCAGCGTCGGCCTCGAGATCGCGCTCGACGAGCTGGCCGAAAAGCTGAACATCGATCCCGTCCAGCTGCGGCTCATCAACTACGCCGAAAAAGATCCCCGCAACGGCAAACCCTGGTCAAGCAAGCATCTCCGCGAGGCTTACGCGCAGGCCTCCGAGCGCTTCGGCTGGTCCAAACGTAGCGCACAACCCGGCCAACACCGCGAGGGCAACAAGCTTATCGGCTACGGCATGGCCACCGCGAACTACGGAGCCGGACGCTCGCCTTCCTCCGCCGTAGTCCGAATTCTGCCCAGCGGGCGAGTCTTCGTCGGCATCGGCACGCAGGATATCGGCACCGGAACCTACACCATCCTCGCCCAGACAGCAGCCCTTGCGCTCGCCATGGATCCTTCGCACGTAGACGTGAAACTGGGTGACACCAACCTGCCGCGCTCCGGAGGATCGGGCGGATCGACCACCGCCGCCTCGGTCTGCCCAGCCGTCTACGATGCTGCGGCGCAGGCCAGGCTCAAGCTCGCACAACTGGCGATTGGAGACGCACAGTCGCCGCTCCATGGAGCCGCCGCTGAAGACTTCGACACCAAAGACGGCAAGGTCTTCCTGAAATCGGCGCCGGATAAATCCGAAGCAATCATCGCGCTGCTCGCACGCAACGGCGGAGCTCCGGTTGAAGCCACCGCAACCTCCGAGCTTTCCAAAGATCGCGACACCTTTACCTCGCACTCCTGGGGTGCAGTCTTCGCCGAGGTCGCCGTCGACGCCGATACGCACATGGTCCAGGTCCGCCGCCTCGTCGCCACCTACGACATCGGCACCCTGCTCAACGACAAGACCGGCCTCAACCAGTTGACCGGCGGACTCGTCTGGGGCATCAGCATGGCTCTCCACGAAGAGGCCGTCATCGACAAGAAATACGGTCGCACCGTCAACGAGAACTTCGCCGAGTACCACGTCCCCGTCAATGCCGACGTCCACGAGATCGACGTCACCTGCCTCAACATCCCCGACTATAAATTCAATCCTCTGGGAGCAAGAGGCATCGGCGAAATCGGCATCACCGGGACAGCCGCCGCTATCGCCAATGCTATCTATAACGCCACCGGCAAGCGCGTACGCGACCTGCCCATCACCCTCGACAAACTGATGGCCTGAGCGAAAAAATTACTCGCCGGGCCATTGAATTATTTTTCGCTTCGCTGAATCCTTTACATCTCCACCCCATCTATTCGATTGTTGTCGAATTATGAAACTAACGGAGCGTAGAGAGATGGGTAAGCTGGCAGGCAAAGTAGCAGTCGTAACCGGAGCATCCAAAGGCATTGGCGCAGGTATCGCAAAGGGCCTGGCAGCAGAAGGCGCATCAGTCGTGGTCAACTACGCCTCCAGTAAAGAAGGCGCGGATCGCATCGTCGCAGAGATCACGGCCAGCGGCGGCAAAGCCATCGCGGTACAGGGCGACGTGGCCAAGGCCGAAGACGTTAAGCGCATCTTCGCAGAGACAAAAAAGTCCTTCGGCCAACTCGACATCCTCGTAAATAACGCTGGCGTCTACCAGTTCACGCCGCTCGAAGAGGTCACCGAGGATATCTTCCACCGTCAATTCAACACCAACGTGCTCGGCCTTCTCCTCGCCACGCAGGAAGCTGCAAAGCACTTCGGCCCCGAGGGCGGGAACGTCGTTAATATCAGCTCGACCGTCACTGCGATTAATCCACCGGCATCGGCGATCTACACGGCGACCAAAGGCGCGGTCGATTCCATCACCCACGTCCTCGCCAAGGAGCTTGGCCCCAGAAAGATCCGCGTCAACGCCATCAACCCCGGCTTGGTCGAGACGGAAGGCGTCCACACCGCTGGCTTCATGGGAACCGACTTCCAGAAGCAGCTTGAGACCCAGACTCCCCTGGGAAGGATTGGTCAGCCCGACGACATCACTCCCGTCGCGGTCTTTCTGGCCTCGTCCGACTCAGGCTGGATCACCGGCGAAACATTGCTGGTCTCAGGCGGCCTCCGCTAAATCCTGTAGAAGAGTTGTGCCAAGCCCCGACCACACGTCGGGGCTTTTCACTGATCTCGCCTGCCTGTACCTGCTCCGGCATTTCATCCAGGGCAAACAATATGCGAAGATAGCCCAAGCGCATGGAACCCGAATCAGCAGATCTCGCAGCACTCCTCCACCGAACTTTCGGCTTCCCTGCCTTCCGCGCCAATCAGGAGGCCGTCTGCCGCGCTGCCACCGATGGCCGCGATGTCCTTCTGGTGATGCCGACCGGTGCGGGCAAGAGCCTCTGCTACCAACTTCCCGCTATCGCGCGCGGCGGTACAGCATTGGTCATCAGCCCGCTGATCGCGCTGATGGACGACCAGGCGGCCAAGCTCTCCGCCCTGGGACTGCGCGTGGCCCGCATCCACTCTGGCCTCAGCCGCGACGACTCCCGCCAGGCCTGCCGCGACTATCTCGATGGCACCCTGCAATTTCTCTTCATCGCGCCCGAGCGCATGCGCGTCCCCGGCTTCCCCGAGATGCTGGCAAAGAAAAAGCCCGCCCTCATCGCCATCGACGAGGCCCACTGTATCTCGCAATGGGGCCACGACTTCCGCCCCGACTATCGCACCCTCGGCGACTATCTCCCCGCGCTGCGGCCCGCGCCGGTGATTGCTCTCACCGCAACAGCTACGCCGACCGTCCAGAAAGACATCGCAACGCAGCTCCAGCTTCATCAACCGGCGCTCTTCATCCACGGCTTTCGCCGCCACAACCTCGCCATCGAGGTGGTCGAGATGTCGAAGCCACAGCGCACTGAGTTCACCGCGAAGCTCCTCAAATTGCCAGAGAACCGGCCAGCGATCGTCTACGCGCCCAGCCGCAAAGCAGCCGAAGAGATCGCCTCCACACTAGGCAGAAGTGCTGCTGCCTACCATGCCGGACTCGAACCGAGCGTCCGCGAAAGAGTCCAGCGGCACTTCCTCTCAGGAGAACTAGAGGTTGTCGTCGCCACCATCGCCTTCGGCATGGGCATCGACAAGGCGGACGTCCGCACCGTCGTCCACACCGCGCTACCGGGCAGCGTCGAAGCCTACTACCAGGAGATCGGCCGCGCCGGACGAGACGGTCTGCTCAGCCGCACCGTGCTGCTCCACTCCTACGCCGACCGCAAGATGCACGACTTCTTCCTCGAGCGCGACTATCCCGCTCCCACCGAGTTGGCTCGCGTGGCCCAGGTCCTCAACGACGAATACCAGATGCCCGACATCCTCCGTCAGCGTCTCAAGATGGATGTGGAGAGCTTCAATCGCACCGCCGAAAAACTTGTCTCCCAGGGCGCAGCAGCCTTCGACATCGCAGGCAACCTACGCTCTACCGGCCAGACTAACTGGCGCTCCAGCTACGACACCCAGCTCGCCTTCCGCCGCAGCCAGATCGACCGCATGGTCGCCTTCGCCGAATCGCCGCAATGCCGCATGTCCGCCCTCGTCCAGCACTTTGGCGACACCGCCGACGGTCTGCGCCCCTGCGGCCACTGCGATTTCTGCTCTCCCGAGCGGGCCACCGCGCAGACCTATCGCCATCCGACCTCGCTCGAAGAACGTCAGCTCCGCTCCATCCTCGAAGCTCTCGAAGGCGGAGCCGCTAAAGCCACCGGAAAACTTCACACCGACCTTGCCCTCGGCATCGACCGCAAACAGTTCGACGCCTATCTCGATGCTCTTACCCGCGCTGGCCTCATCACTCTCACTGCCGACACCTTCACCAATGCCGAAGGCACGCTCATCAACTTCAAACGGGCTTCGCTGACCCACGAAGGCCGCACCCGCGACGAGGATGATGATCTCAACGTCCTCCTCAAAGACATCTCAGACCAGAAGCCGTCGAAGTCGCGCACGTCAACCACAGGCAAAAAAATCTCGAGTAAAGCAGAGAAAGCCGATGCCGCCGCCGCTTATACTCCAGCGCAGAAAGACCTCGATCAGCGTCTCCGCGAGTGGCGCAAAGCCGAAGCCGCCAAGACCGGCAAACCAGCCTTCATGGTCTTTTCCGATGCCATCCTCACCGCCATCGTCCACGCGAGTCCCACGACCATCCCCAGCCTGCTCGGCATCTCCGGTATTGGCCCCGAAAAAGCAGACCGCTACGGCGCCGCGGTCGTCGCTATCTGTACTTCAAAGCCGGTCCCTCTCGAATACGGCGCTCCCGATAAGCCAAAGCCGGTTCGCTCCCAATCACGACCAAAAGACACCTCGCCAATCACATCGAGCAGCAAAGTCAACTCGCGAGAACAGGCCGCCGAAACTTTTCACCGACCTCGTGCCGCCCCATCGGAGCCAGCCGAAGCTCTTACTCTCGACCAGCAGGCCCTCGATCAGCGCCTTCGCGACTGGCGCAAGACCGAGGCAGAAAAGCTTGGCCTTCCTCAATTTTTCGTTCTTGGCTCTTCGGCTCTGCGCAGCATTGTCGTTCAGCGGCCCCAGACCCTCGCTCAATTGAAGACGATCAGCGGCATTGGCTCGGAGAAGACGGAACGGTTCGGGTCCGCCATCCTTGAAGCCTGCAAGATATGAATAATTTCTGCTGATTTTTCTTTACCGGCGAACCACTCGTTTGATCTGCGCGTATTGCTGCAGGATAAAGCTGTCGGTCATTCCCGCAATATAGTCGGCAACCACCCGCGCCAGCCCTTCTTCCGCAATATCGTCGAAGTGTCCCTGCGGCAGTTCCTCTGGATCATTGATCCAGTAGTTGAACAGCGCCGTCACCACCTCTTCCGCCTTGTCGTGCTCGTTTTCAAGCGTCTCGCAGGTATAGAGCGTGTCGTAAAGGTAACGCTTCTCCTGCAAGCGCTCGGACTCGGCCTGCGGCGAAAAAACGGCGAGCCGGTGCGGGCAGCGGCGTATGTCTTCAAGGCTCTCCGCGCCAATCTCTTCGACATTCTTCTGGGTTGTCGCGATCAGGTCGTCGGTCAAAATGTTCTGCATCAGCTGCAGCGCTTCGTTGAACAGGTACTTTTCTTCGACCCCGGCATGTTGCCTCTCCACCGCCTGGTAGCACCTGGAAAGAATCTCGACGTTCTCGCGGATGTGGCCGATAGCCAGCAACCCGGACTCAACTCCATCGTCAAGGTCTGCGGTCAGGTAGGCGATCTCATCGGCAAGGTCGATCAACTGTGCCTCAAGCGGTGGCCGCTGGTCCAGCATGTACTCAGCCAGTTCCGGGTACTCTCCCACACTGTAGTCGCGCGAGTGCTTGATGATTCCCTCGCGAACGCCGAGCGTGAGATTCAGGCCGCGATGCGCCGCATAACGCTGCTCGAAGTGCTCGACGATACGCAGCGCGTGAAGATTGTGATCGAACCGGCGTCCATGACTGCGCAGGCATCGATCGAGAGCCCGCTCTCCGGCGTGACCAAACGGAGGATGCCCGATATCGTGCACCAGTGCCAGCGTCTCGGCCAGGTCTTCGTTCAGGCCAAGCGTCGAAGCAGACAACCGCGCAATCTGCGCGACCTCCATCGTGTGGGTCAGACGGCTGCGAAAGTGGTCGGAGGCCCGACTCGTAAATACCTGCGTCTTGCCTGCAAGGCGGCGAAAGGCGCGCGCCTGCACAATCCGCTCCCGGTCCCGCTGAAAAGGAGTCCGCGAAGGCCGCAACGGCGCAGGATAGACACGCTCCATCAGCGGATCGTCAGATCCTCCGGCGACCGCATAGCGATGCAGTTTGGTAGACATGGTCACGTTCGAGTGTAACGGAAGAAGACAAAACAGAGGTGCAGCAGAGCTACATCCTTACTTTGCAGACTCCGGCGAAAGCTTCGCCAGCTTCACCCGCGCATTTTCGAGCTTGTGCTGCACCTTGGCTACATCCGCAGGATCAGCGTCAGCAGGCAGCGAGTGCGCATACTCCGTCATCGACCGCTGCCACTGCTCGACAGCCAGTTTTAGCTTGCCCGTCTTCTCGTAGACCTCGCCCAGATGGTCATGGACGGTCGGGTCCGTGCTCATACGCTCCATCGCCTTGCGCAGGTTCGCCTCCGCCAGGTCATATTGACCGGACTTGAAGTAGACCCATCCCAATGAATCGAGATACGCCCCATTCTGCGGATCGAGCTCGACTGCCTTGCGGATCATCGCCAGCGCCTCCGGCAGCTTGACGCCGCGGTCTGCCAGCATGTAGCCGAGATAGTTCAGGATCGTCGCATTCTGGGAATCGATGGCCAGCGCCTTGTGGAACTCGGTCTCGGCTTCGTCGTAATGCTTTTGCCGGTCGGCCAATACTCCACGGAGAAAATACACGTACAGCTTCTCGTCAGGCTTTGTCGACAATCCTGCCGCATTATCGAGCGCCGCCGCGGCATCGGGCCAGCGCTTCAGCCGGGTATAGATCTGCGTCAAGGCAAGATAGGTATCTCTGTCATCCGCTGTATTTCCCGCAGCCGAAAGCTGCGCCTTGGCCAGGGCAATTCCCTGCTCGGCTTGCCCGGTATCTGCAAGCTGACCGGCGTACATCAACTGTGTCGCCTGATCTTTAGGAGATGCCTTGGCCGCGGCGGCGGCGGCGACGGTGGCATCTTTCCAAAGGTGAGCGTCACGGTAGGCATCTACCTGCCCCTGATAACCGCCCTTGGCATACTCTCCGCCAAGATCCACCAACTGCTGATAAGCTGCGACGGCGTCGGCCGTCTTATTCTCTTCGCGGTAGATGATGCCCAGCCGATCGAGGAAGATGGAACGGTTCGCCTTCTCACCATCGCTATACTTTCCATCCGCGTGGGCGGTGTCAGACACGAGCTTGGTCAGGACGCCGGTAGCATCATCATAGCGGCCCAGCGAATCGTAGATCAGCGCCTCGTTATAGCTTAGCTCCAGCGAATTCTGTGCCAGCGGCTTGGCCTTTTCGAGCGTAGCCAGCGCCTGGTCGTAGTGTCCCTGCCTGCGCTCGATCTCCGAGATATGGATCTGCGACTGCGCGTCCTGCGGCTCGGCAGCAACGATCTCATTCAGGATCTTCAACGCTTCATCGAGCTTGCCCTGCATCAGCAGCGCATTCGCCAGGCCGCGCTCCGTATCGATGTTGCCCGGCTCCTGATCCAGGGAGCGCTGATAGGCTGCCGCCGCCTCTTGGGGCTTCTTCAGCTGGTCATAGGTTGTGCCGAGAGCATACTCGAGGCGCGCGCTGCGGTCATCGACCGGAACTCCGTTCAGCACCTCGGCAGCGCGGTTGGCGTCTCCCTCATCGCTGTAGAGCCGCGCCATGTTCAGCGCTACCTCTTCCGAGTTCGCGTCGATCTTCTGGGCCTGCTTGAACTGCGCCTCGGCCTTGACCGAATCATGGTTCAATCCATAAAGCTGGCCAAGCAGGAGATGCGTCTCGATATCTTTGGGCTTTAACTGCGCCAGCTTTTCGTACTCGGCGATAGCGAGCTTCAGTATCTGCCCGGATTGAGGCGTTTGCACATCGCCAAGCGACCGCAGATACACCTTGCCCAGAAGCTCATGGGCCTCCACATCGTTCGGGTCCTTGGCGATGCGGTCCTGAGCCGCGCTTACCGCCTCGCGAATTCGCCCGATCTTGAAATAAAGATCGGCCAGCCCATCCTGCAACTGCTGCGAGTTGGGATCGGCATTCAGCGCCAGCTTGTACTCTTCCACCGCCTGCGTCGCATAGTCAGAGCGTCCAGCGCTAACGGCCATGTCCTCATAAAGGTGCGCAAGGCCATAATGATAGTAGGACGAGGCCCGGTCTTGCACGGGAGGAGCGGTCGTCGTGGCAGCAGGCGTTTCGGCAAAGACAGAATGCGCTGCAAACAAAAGCGCCGCCGCCGGAAGCAGGCGGAACTGGCGAAGAGACGAAGCACGCAAGAACAAGGTCATGTGATCTAACTTTCTGGACTGGCAAACTCTGGACCGAATCGTTGCGAGACGAAAGACACAGGTTAGACGGCTCTCCCTGGCGATTGGATGCAGCGCCAGACCCTGCCGCTTACGAGGCTGGCGCTGATTATAATCCGTGCGCCGACCCTCACCCATGCCGAAAGTGGCGAACGCCGGTAAACACCATCGCCACTCCCAACCGGTTGGCTGCCTCGATCACCTCGGCATCCCGAACCGACCCGCCCGGCTGAATCACCGCCGTAGCTCCGGCCTTGGCGACTACCTCCAGACCATCAGGAAACGGGAAGAAGGCATCCGAGGCGGCAACCGTACCCGCCAGCGGCAACACGGCCTTCATCGCGCCGAACCGTGCCGCATCCACGCGGCTCATCTGTCCCGCACCGATACCAACCGTCTGCCCATGCCCATCGGCAAACCGCGCATAGACGATCGCATTCGATTTCACATACTTGCAGATGCTCCACGCGAACAGCAGAGCCCGCAGCTCTTCAGCCGTAGGTTTCCGCTCCGTCACCATCTTCAGTTCGGCCTCGGTGATCTTCAGATGGTCGGCATCCTGCACCAACATGCCGCCCGAGACCTGCTTCAGCATTCGCGGCGTATCCGCAGGTGAGATCTTCACCAGCCTCAGGTTCTTCTTTGCGGCAAACCGCTCCAGCGCTCCGGCAGTAAACGATGGCGCAACAATGGCCTCGACAAACAGCTTGGCAATCTCTTCGGCGGCCTCTGCATCCACCTCGCGGTTGATGCCGATCACGCCGCCAAACGCCGAGACCGGATCGGCCTCGAGCGCCCGCTTATAAGCCTCCAGCACCGTCGCCCCAGTCGAAGCTCCACACGGATTGGTGTGCTTGATGATCGCCACGGCCGTCTCATCGAACTCGCTGGCAATATCCCAGCACGCATCCAGATCGACGAGGTTGTTATAGCTAAGCTCCTTGCCCTGCAACTGCTCCGCCCCGGCAACGCCCTTGCCGCTGCCATCGACATAAAGCGCGGCCTTCTGGTGCGGATTCTCGCCATAGCGAAGCGTCTTTGCCAGCGGCTCGATCAGCCGGATCGCCTGCGGCAGCTCCTTTGAAAACACCGCCGCGCCACTAGGCTCCTCGATGCTCTCGAGCGCCGTCGCAATTCCGGCATCGTAAGCCGCCGTCACCGCAAACGCCTGCTTCGCCAGCCGCCAGCGAGTGGCCCGGCTCAAGCTACCCTTGTTCGCCTTCAACTCTTCCGTCAGTGAGCCGTAGTCACTCGCCGAGGTCACAATCGCCACATCGGCAAAGTTCTTCGCCGCCGACCGCACCATCGAAGGCCCGCCGATATCGATATTCTCGATCACATCGGCAAACGCCACGCCCGGCTTCTGCGAGGTCTTCTCGAACGCATACAGATTCACCACCACCATATCGATCGGTTCAATCGCGTGTTCCGCAACCGACGCCTCATGCTCGGCATTCTCACGGATATGCAGGATGCCGCCATGCACCTTGGGATGAAGCGTCTTCACGCGGCCGTCCAGCATCTCCGGGAAGCCAGTCAGATCGCTGATATCACGAACGGGCAGGCCTGCCTCACGCAGCGCGCGAGCAGTCCCTCCGGTCGATACAAGGTCTACGTTGAATGAAGCAAGAGCACGAGCAAAATCGACAAGGCCTGTCTTGTCCGTCACGGACAGGAGAGCACGGCGAATGCGGCGAAGGTCGGCAGGAGCGGCAGAACTGGAGGCGGAGGAATGTTCGATCATCACACTCCTATTATGCTTGACCCGCCGCCTCAAATCACAGCAGCATGCCACCAGTCAGCGACGCCGCCTGTGCCAGCCCATGCGACGCGCACCAGCGCTTCAGGCCATTGGCAATATTTTCCACCGCCCGCGGATCGGCATAGCTCGCCGTCCCCACCTGAACCGCCGTCGCCCCGGCCAGCATAAACTCCACCGCATCCTCCGCCCGCACAATCCCACCCATCCCGACAACAGGAATCTTCACCGCCCGCGAGACCTCATGGACCATCCGCACCGCAATCGGCTTGATCGCCGGTCCCGACAACCCACCGGTCACATTGGCGATCTTCGGCTTGCGCGTCTTCACGTCAATCGCGAGCGAGACAAACGTATTCACCAGCGAGACCGCATCCGCTCCGCCATCCTCCGCCACCTTGGCCATCTGCCCGATATTAGTCACATTCGGCGACAGTTTCACCATCAACGGACGCTTCGCTGCCGCCTTGCACCGCACCGTCAGCTCATGCAGCAGCGCCGGATCGGTTCCAAACACCATGCCACCGTGGCTCGTGTTCGGACAGCTCGCATTCAGCTCGTACATGGCGATGCCCTCGGCGTCGTTCAGCGCGCCGATCACCTCCAGGCAATCCTCAATCGTGAAGCCGAAGACATTCGCAATCACCACCGCGCCAGCCAGCTTTCGCAGTTTGGGCAGCTTCTCCGCGATAAACGGGCGAACCCCCATATTTTGCAACCCAATGGCATTGATCATCCCTGCCGCCGTCTCAATGATTCGGGGAGCGGCATTACCCGCCATCGGTTCCCGCGAGAGCCCCTTGGTCACAAACGCGCCGATACGCTCCAGCGAGACGATCTCTTCGAACTCGATGCCATAGCCAAACGTCCCGCTCGCCGCAATGACGGGCGAACGCAGTTCGACCCCAGCGATGTTTACCCGCATATCCGGGCCTTTACCGTGTGCCGTCACACTCACCCTATCCTTCACCCCTGTCCCTCTCAATACGCAAGCTCGGCAGCAGCAGTTTTGCTTCCAGGCACCCCAAGGCTTCAGCCTTGGGTCTCTTTTAGAGCTTCAACAAAGTGGGGCTTTAGCCCCGGAGGTATGCCCTCTTGTTAAAAGAGGGAACACAAAAGAACTCATCCCGACAATCTCTCTAAGCCTAATCGTATTTCCTTTGCGTCCCTTATCAAAATCCGCATTCGCCCCGAGAGACGCTAAAATACTTCTAATGATCGATCTAGGGTTTATGCGGGCGAATCTGCCCCTTGTGGAGGAGAAACTGCGCGCACGGGGTATGGACCCGTCTGCCGCGCTGGGCAATTTTGCCGAAGTGGACCAGCAGCGGCGTGATGCCATCACCCGCGTCGAAACGCTGAAGGCAGAGCGCAACAAGCTCACCACAGAGATCGCCGCCCTGCGCAAGGCAGGCTCCGACGCCACCGCGCAGACCGAGCAGACGCGAACACTCAAGACCGAAGTCGAGTCTCTCGAAGCCACCGCAGCCGCAGCCGACGACCGCCTGCGCGAGATGATGCAGACGCTCCCTAACCTCCCACAGGACGACGTCCCCATCGGCAAGTCCGAGCACGACAACCGCGTCGAAAAGACCTGGGGCGAGCAGCCGAAGTTCAGCTTCCCCGCCAAGCCACACTGGGAGCTGGGCGAAGCCCTCGGCATCCTCGACTTCAACCGCGCCGCCAAGATCTCCGGCTCGCGCTTCGTCGTGCACTTCGGCCAGGGAGCGCGCCTCGAACGCGCGCTCGCCAACTTCATGCTCGACCTGCACACCGGCGAGCACGGCTACACCGAAGTCCTGCCGCCCTACATGGTCAACTCCAAGTCGCTCTTCGGCACCGGCCAGCTCCCCAAGTTCGCCGAAGACCTCTTTCACTGCGACGACAAAGGTCCCTACGTCGCGGGCGAGCTAAACGACAGCGACCACTGGCTCATCCCCACCGCCGAAGTCCCCGTCACCAACCTCTTCCGCGACGAGACCCTCGACGAAGCGCATCTCCCCATCTCCTTCTGCGCCTACACCCCCTGCTTCCGGAGCGAGGCAGGCAGTTACGGCAAAGACGTTCGCGGCATGATCCGCCAGCACCAGTTCCAGAAGGTCGAGCTGGTCAAGTTCGCCAAACCCGAAGACTCCAACGCCGAGCACGAGCGCCTCACCCGCCACGCCGAAACCGTCCTCGAAAAGCTCGGCCTTCCCTATCGACGCATGCTGCTCTGCACCGGCGACATGGGCTTCTCCTCGGCCAAGACCTACGACCTCGAGGTCTGGCTCCCCGGTCAGAACCTCTACCGCGAGATCTCCTCCTGCTCCAACTTCGAGGCCTTCCAGGCCCGCCGCGCCAACATCCGCTACCGCCCCAGCGGTGCGAAGAAGAGCGAATTTCTCCACACTCTCAACGGCAGCGGCCTTGCCGTCGGGCGCACTTATCTCGCCATTCTCGAGAACTATCAGCAGGCCGACGGTACTATTCGCGTTCCCGACGCGCTCGTCCCATACATGAACGGTGATACAGTCATCGGCAAGCAGCAAGGCAGGGGCTGACACGATGATCAAACTCCTTCGCAGCTATCTCTTCTGGACCTACGAGCGCGGCAGCTTCCACTACGACGTCATGGTGACGCTGATTCTCCTCTTCCTCTTCGTCGGGCCGCGGTTCATCGACTTCAAGGCCAAGCCGGTTGAGACCATCACCCTCGCTCCCAGCGAAGTCATGGTGAAAGAGGCAGGAACGACCGAGGCGGGTAAGATCTTCGTCTACCAGATTCGAGCGCAAGACCTGCCTGCGACCACCAACGAGAGCGACCGGCAGGCAGCCATCCTCAACGTGATCGAGCCGATCTCGGGCCACGTCACGCTCCGCCGCTATGAGCCCATCCGCGACGCCAAGGGAAAGATTATCTCCTATAACGCCTGGGTTCTCCGCTAGCGTCCGGTCAGGTCGCAGCCTACCCCAATCCCACGACGAACCATCCAATGACCGGGAGCAATTAACGAATGATGAATCTCCGCCGTGCCGCTACAGCGCTTCTTATCCCCGCCGCCGCGCTCTTGATTTCACCTGTCTCCTCTCTTGCTCAATCCAAGCCTGCCGATCTGAACGCCGTCCTGCACGAGATGGACCAGGCGAGCGCCAGGTTCAAATCCGCGGAGGCCGACTTCCGCTGGGACATCTACGAGCGGGTCGTCAAAGAGACCACGACGCAAACCGGCAGCATCTACTTCATCAAAAAAGGCTCCGACCTGCGGATGGGCGCGCAGTTCAAACCGCCCACAGCCAAAGTTGTTGAGTATAAAAATGGTGTCCTGCAACTCTTCGACCCCGGCGCGGACCACCTCACCGTCATGAAGGCCGGAAACAATCAGGCGCAGGCTGAGAACTTCCTCACCCTCGGCTTCGGTGGCAGCGGCAGCGATCTCTCCAAGGCCTGGACCATCACCGACCTCGGCACCGAGCAGATCAACGACGGCAGCAAGATGGTGACGACCACCAAGCTCGATCTGGTCTCAAAAGATCCCAACATGCGCAACACCTTCACACACATCATCCTCTGGGTCGACCCTGCACGCGCAATCTCGCTGAAGCAGCAGTTCTTCATGCCGTCGGAAGACCAGCGCACGACCTACTTCACCAACATCCGCTACAACCAGTCGGTCAACACCAGGCCCTTCGCGATCAAGACGGACAAGAGCACGACGGTCGATCGTCGTTAGGGAACTCTGATGTAAGCCTTGGACTTGAAAGGGACGGACTTTAGTCCGTCCGTAAGTGGCTTTGCTTCGAAGTGGCTTTCGCCACCGAGGGAATGCCTAGGACTCAACCAGAGCTTCATTGGGCCGCGCCGCAATCACCGCTGCCCACACAACCATCACCGGAAAGAACTCCAGCGTATATCGCGGCTCCGAGTTGTCGAGCGTCAGCAGCACAGCGCACCGCAGCAGCACAAACCCCATCATCGACCAGGCCAGCGCAGGGTTTCCATCCCATCCCCGCATCCGCCACAGCCAGAAGCCAACGCCTGCCAGCAAAAAATAAAGCAGGTTCAGCCCGGCATACCCTGCGGCAAACCAGCTCTTCTCGGGATGATCCCAGTGCCACCAGTACAGCGGGATCGGCATCATCTCCGTCCGTGGCCGGAACATCATGTTTCCTAAGCGCGCCACGGGCAGGGCAACATAGTAGCGAACCGGATCATCCTGAATTCGCTGCTCGGCAATCTTTTCAAACCGTGCATCGATCGTTGCCGTGGCATTATCGGTCTGGTTGTAGTCGTTCAACAGCGCATTCGTCTGCTCATACTGCTCTTCGGAATCGAAGGCCCGCGATGGCACATCGCTGATGTCGATCTCCGCGCCGTCATAGTTCCAGTACACGTCCTCGGTCGAGGCAAAGTCGATGGCCCAGGTCCCGTACCATCGCTGAAATCCCAGGGGATCCAGCTCCCCCTGATCGGTGGCCGAACGAGGAGCCAGCGGCTGAATCACATGAAACGTCCGCCAGTTCCGCACCGCCCAGGGTGCCAGCGGAAGCACCATGCACACGGCGGCCACAGCTACCGGCCACACGGAACGCGTCCAGTCGCGTCCCCGCAAACAGATCCAGAGCATAGCGCCCAGCACGGCTGCGGCCAGCAATCCCTGCTCAGGCCGCAGCAGCACGGCATAGGCAAGCGCGAAGGTGATCGCCCAGAGCCAACGGTTCAGGCCGAGGGCCGTCGTCCGCCATCGTTCCAGCCCATAAAAGGCAACCGCGATACAGGCCAGACTCAGCGTCTCCGTCAAGGGAGCCGCAACATAGTTCGCCGTAAACGGGCACAGGGCAGCCAGCCACAGCGCGACCACCGCCGCGCGCCGCCCAAACAAACGCCCCGCCAGCGCACTCACGACCAGGCAGGTGAACAGGTCGATCACGCTCTGGACGACCATCACCGCGGTGTAGTGCTCCATGCCGAAGACGCGAAAACACGCTGCCAGAAACAGCGGATAGCCGGGCAGCCGGATCAGCGTTGGACGCGGAGCGATACCGGTCCGGGTAAATCCATAGACGCCATGCTCCAGCCAGTTCTTGGCAATATCGCCATACAGCAGCGTGTCGCCGTCGATCCTGGCGAAATGGGCGATAAACCATAGCCGCAGGGCAAGCCCCAGCACCAGCGGCAAAGCCACCCATAGCCCTAGCTGTATTCGCCTACGAGTCATGTATGTGCATCATACTTTGGATCATGCCCTCCATTGCCTTCACATTGACTGAACCCGTTTCCCTGCATACGATTGACATAGGCGCTTACACCGCAACCCCTCCTCAATGAACAAGCAAATTTTCTACGATCCGCTACGTAAACGCTGGAAGAGGCTGCGTCGAGTTCTCGATATCCTCGCTCTTCTCGGCATCCTGCTGATCGCCGTGTTTCTGGTGGGACTGCTGCGCACCAAACCCTTGCCCGAGCTGTCTTTTCAGGCTCAAAAGCGGAACTACCGTACCCTGACCAATCCGCGAAAGCCGGTCCTCAAACCGGGCCAGAAGCTGCGCCCCTCCGCGCATCGAAAGACCGACCTTAAGCCCTCGGACGTTACCCTGAACTCAGGGGAAGGACTTCGTGCCGCCTACTATGTCGAGTGGGACCCAGCGAGCTACTCCTCGCTCAAGCAGCACATCAAGCAGGTTGACCTGCTCTTTCCCGAGTGGCTCCACATCGTTACGCCCGATGGCAACCTGACCTCATTCACCATCGACAACCGGCCCTTCCGCGTCGTCGATGACGGTGGAGTCCACCCGGTTGACCAGGAGTTCAAGGTGGCCCGCACGATTGCGGCAAACCACGTCGATACCGAGGTCTTCCCGCTCGTCAACAACTACGACCCGGTCAAGGGCATCTTTCTCTCCTCCATCGGAGACTTCCTCGAAAGCGACGAGGCCCGCGCAACCTTCCTCAAGCAGCTCGATACGTTTTTCGCGGCAAACCCCAACTACCACGGCCTGTCACTCGACTTCGAGGAGATTCCCTCCGTTGCTCAGCCCGGCTACAACTCCCTGATCGCCGCCATCTACAGCGACTTTCAGCAGCACCATCTTCGCCTTTACGTGAATACTCCCGTAGGCGACGACGACTTCAACCTGAAATACATTGCCGACCACTCCGACGGACTGCTGCTGATGAACTACGACCAGCACCAGACCGACAGCGGTCCCGGCCCCATCGCTCCGCAGGACTGGTTCATCGACAACCTGAAGAACGTCCTCAAGATTGTCCCTAAAGAGAAGATCATCTGCGCCATCGGCAGCTACGGCTACGACTGGTCCATGTCCATGCCTCCGGCGCCTGCCAAACACGGAAGGCACATCAAGCCAACGCCTCCAAAGGTGTTGACTTCAGAGAACCTGTCGACGCAAGAGGCCTGGCAGGAGGCCTATGACTCCGGCTCTGACGTCGAGCTGGATGACAACTCCCTTAACGCGCACTTTGCCTACGACGACGAAGACGCTCATGTCCGTCACCAGGTCTGGTTTCTCGATGCGGTCACCGTCCTGAACGAGATGCGGGCAGCACGCGCGCTTGGACTCGAGACCTTTGCCCTGTGGCGGCTTGGCTCCGAGGACAACTCGCTCTGGAAGATCTGGGACAACCCGACCAAGGGAGACCCGCTCAAGGAGCTCGCCACCGTCGAGCCCGGATATGACGTGGACACCGAGGGCGACGGCGACATTCTACGCATCACGCGAAAGCCCCAGAATGGTCAGCGCACCATGACCCTGGACGATGACACCTCGATCCCGTTGAACTACCGCTCCATCACCGACGAGACGATGGACTCCCTCCCGCTCTCCTACACGGTGCAGCAGTACGGCTACCACCCCAAGGAGGTCGCGCTCACCTTCGACGACGGCCCCGATCCCGAGTGGACGCCGAAGATCCTCGACATTCTGAAGCGTTACAACGTCCACGCCACCTTCCTGATGATCGGCGAAGTAGCTGAAAACAATGTCGGCGTGATGCAGCGGGTCTATCGCGAAGGCCATGAGATAGGCAACCACACCTTCACCCATCCGGACATCAGCGACATCTCCAACGCTCAGGTTGACCTGCAACTGAACCTCACCGAGCGCCTCTTCGCCTCCAAGCTGGGCGTACAGCCTCTCTACTTCCGTCCGCCCTACTCCATCGACCAGGAACCCGACACCAACGACCAGGCCGCGCCTGTAGACCGCATTCAGCACATGGGCTACGTCATCCTGGGCAACAAGATCGACACCAACGACTGGGACGAGCATCCACGTAAATCTCCGCAGGAGATCGTCGAGAGCGTCTTCCAGCAGATTGCGGACATGAACGTCCGTACCTGGACGAAAGGCTCCGTCATCCTGATGCACGATGGCGGCGGCGACCGCTCCGCAACCGTTGCCGCGCTGCCAGTCCTTATTGAAGCTCTGCGCGCCCACGGCTACAAGATCGTCAACGTCTCCGATCTGATCGGCAAGACCCGCGCCGAGGTGATGCCACCGCTCACGCCTCACCAGCGTTGGATGGCCCGCGCCGACTCCGTCACCTTCTTCTTCGTCGGCTTCTTTAATAACTTCATCGTCGGCGTCTTCTTTATTGGCGATATCCTCATGAGCGCACGGCTCGTCATCATGGGCATCTGTGCCATCATCGACCGCCTGCGCAAGCGCAAAAACTACGCAACCGAGAGTTATCAGCCAAGAGTCGCAGTCGTCATCCCCGCCTACAACGAAGAGACGGTCATCGTGCGGACCATCCGCTCCGTGATGATGTCTACCTATAAGAACCTGCGCATCATCGTCGTCGACGACGGCTCAACCGACAAGACCTACGACATTGCGCGCGCGGCCTACCCCGCCGATATCGCCTCCGGCCGCCTCATCGTTATGACCAAGGCCAATGCCGGTAAGGCAGAGGCCCTGAACTTCGCCCTTCCCCATATCGAGGAAGAGATCTATGTCGGCATCGACGCCGATACGGTCATCGCCCACGACGCCATCGCCCGGCTGGTGCCGAACTTTGCCAACCCCAAGGTCGGTGCCGTCGCCGGCAATGCCAAGGTGGGCAACAAGGTCAACCTGTGGACCCGCTGGCAGGCGTTGGAATACATCACCAGCCAGAACTTCGAGCGCCGCGCCCTCGATCTCTTCGATGTCGTCACCGTCGTTCCCGGTGCCATCGGAGCGTGGCGCACCTCCATCGTCAAGGAGGGCGGCGGCTATCACTCCAATACCGTAGCCGAAGATGCCGACCTCACCATGAACATCCTCGAGCAGGGCTATTCGTCCATCTACGAGGACGCGGCCCTGGCCTTCACCGAAGCGCCGGTGACAGCCAACGGACTGATGCGCCAGCGTTTCCGCTGGTCCTTCGGCATCCTGCAGGCCATCTGGAAGCACCGCGGCGCATTCACCAAACACAAGGCTCTGGGCTTCTTTGCGCTCCCCAACACGCTGATCTTCCAGATCCTGCTGCCGCTGGTCTCCCCGCTCATCGACCTCATGTTTGTCGTCGGCGTGCTGAGCTATTACGTCGACAAGCACTTCCATCCGATCACCACCTCGGCCGCCAACCTGGACAAGCTGATCATCTTCTTCCTTGCCTTCCTGATGATCGATTTCATTACCTCTGCGCTCGCCTTCGCGCTCGAACGAAAGCACCCGGCAAGCAAGGGCGACGGCTGGCTTCTCTTCCATATCTGGATTCAGCGCTTCACCTACCGCCAGGTCTTCTCGGTCGTGCTCTTCAAGACGATCAAGCGCGCCATCGACGGCAAGCCCTTCAACTGGGATAAGCTCGAGCGCACCGCCAAGATGTCCAAAGCCACCGATAAGCTCACCGAGGACAACTCCACGCACTAAGCTCTGTCTAAAACGAAAAGGTCATCCGACAGCAAAAGAACGTCATCTCGACCGGAGCAAAGTGGAGTGGAGAACCCCTGTATTTCGCCTTCGTCCTCGCTGTTGTCTGTTCTCATCGGCACTGAGAACGCTCTAAGAGTGGAAGCCATTCCAAATCATCATCCCCGACAGCACAATCACGATGACTGTGGTGAGCCAAGCCATCGCATTGAACCAGCGGCTGTTCGTATACTTCCCCATCAGCTCATGCTTGTTGATCAGGCGCAGCATGAAGATCAGCACTATCGGCAGCAGAACGCCGTTGAGCACTTGCGACAGGATGGTGAACTTGACCAGTGGAAAGTTCGGTATCAACACGATGCCCGCGCCGCCCGCCAGCAGCAGCGTGTAGAACCAGTAAAAGAAGCGGGCCTCCTTGAAGCTCTTATCGAGTCCGCTTTCGAGCCCAAGTCCCTCACAGACCGTATAGGCAGTCGATAGCGGAAGAATCGAAGCCGCAAACAGTGAAGCGTTGAAAAGTCCCGCGGCAAAGAGAATAAACGCATACTGACCGGCCAGCGGCTTCATCGCTCCCGCAGCATCGGCAGGGTCTGCAATATTACGGATGCCGTGAGTGAACAACGTCGCCGCACAGGCCACAACAATGAACCACGCCACAAGATCGGTAAAAAAGGAGCCAACGATGACGTCCAGCCGCGAGGCCTTGTACTGGCGAACGTTGATTCCCTTCTCAACAATGGTCGATTGCAGATAGAACTGCATCCACGGACTGATCGTCGTGCCGATAATGGCGACTGTCGAGTAGACGTACATCTTGTCGCTCCACACGCCGCGTCCCGGCAGCTTTACCGTTTCGACCAGTGCAAGATGCCAATCAGGCCCACTGAGAACGCCCGCCACGATGTAAGTAATATAGAAGACGCTGGCAATCAGAAAGACCTTTTCGACGCTCTTGTAGTCGCCTTTGACCACCAGTATCCAAACCAGAAACGCGCACGCCGGTACGCTGGCGTACTTGCTGATGTGGAAGAGTTGCATGCTGCCCGCAATGCCGGAGAACTCCGCAATGACGTTGCAGAAGTTGACCACCACCAGCAGGATCATCATCACAAAGGTCATGCGCAACCCGAACTCTTCCCGAATCAGGTCGCTCAGTCCCTTGCCTGTGACCACCCCCATGCGCGCGCACATCTCCTGCACGATGATCAGCGCCAGCGTGATCGGAATCATCGTCCACAGCAGCGTGTATCCGAACTGTGCGCCCGCCTGCGAGTAGGTAAGGATGCCGCCGGCATCGTTGTCGACGTTCGCGGTGATGAAGCCTGGCCCAAGCACGGCCAGAAAGAGGATGAGACTCGTTCGCCATCTGCGCCACGATGTCATAGCGCTTCGTCTCCAGCCTCTTGCAGAAGCTGCTTCCCTTCAGCCTGAACCAGATCGTAGAGCCTCTGCGCGGGTGCATCCAGCGTGGCGTCCCCAGCCACACGGACATTGTTCTGAATGTGGTCCGGGTTCTTCGAAGAGAACAGAATGACGCTCCCCGGATTCATGACGAGTGATGCCTTAAGCATCAGGTTTGCCAGTTGCTCCCGATCTCCGAGTTCGGCTCCGACCTTCTCCGACCAGCGCCTGCAGAGGACCGTATCCTTCGTTAGCGCGCCATGCAGGGAGCGGAAGTTCTTTGTGAGCGCGCGATGGTGAATGCGAAAGGGGCCGCCGAATGGGACCGGAGCATCGAGAACTGACCACTCATACTGTAGCGTGCGGCAATATGCGGGACGCGAGATGAGAAGATCATCCACCTTGGCTGCTTCGCTGCCGATGCCGAAGGTTCCGATCGTTCCTTTGGCAACTTCGTCTTCGAGAAGACGAAGCAAACCGTCGTCCTGAAGATCGAGGGCCTCCACCTCGTGCAGAAGCCACACATCAATGTGGTCGGTGCGTAGAGCGGCAAGGCTCCGTTCGAGCGATTCCTTTGCCTGGGACGCAGTAAAGGAAGCTCTCCCTACGGGTCGCGTTGCGGTGTGAGCCATCCCGGCAAGCCGTTTCTTGAGCCCGGGGAGTTGTTTCACCAATGGACGGACGATGCCCCGTGCCATTCCGATAAAGGATACGTTTCTGGCCGGTGGAATCCCATATTTTGTCGCCACGGTCACATCGGAATGCTTCTGCAAAAACTCACCCAGGCAACTCTCCGCCTCTCCGTAACCGTACGTGGGAGCAACATCGAAGTGCCGAATCCCGGCATCGAAGGCGCTTTCGAGCACGGCCAAAGAATCGCGACGGCCCATCGCTCCCATCAGCGACGAGCAGCCGTAACCAAGCCGGGTGGTTTTACGGCCGGAACTTCCCAGTGCGATCTGATCCATTTTCTCTCCCGCCAAAAGGCCCTATGTCAGGCTAACCCAGATGTTGCGCCAGCCTGACAGCCAGCGCGAGAAGAGTGTGAGTCGGGTTTGAAAAGCCCGAAGTTGGAAAGACCGCGCTGCTACAGATGTAGGCATTACTCGTCCCATGGAGACGGAGGTTCGAATCGACCACACCCTTCGCGGGCGAGTCGGACATACGCATTCCGCCCATGTGGTGATTGCTGTCATCACAGTGCGCCAAAAACTTATCGGAAGAAAGATCTTCGTGCGGATGAACATGAGCCACACTGGCCAAAGACTTTGTGGCTATCCGGACGTACTCCCGTATGCTGGCAAGCTCTTTCTCTGAGATCTTCCAGTCGAGCCGTGTCCGCCGAAGGCCAAGGGCATCTCGGGTATCGGCCAGCGTAATGCTGCTCCTGGACATCGGCTCCTGTTCGCAGTGAACGCGAAGAAAGATGCGTGCATCGGGTGGATTATAAGCACGATGCTGAACCTTGTAACGAAACCCCTGGCGGACGATGAGTGGAAGGTGACGAGCTGCGAAGCCGACCTCCGCCGCGCCGATCTCACGAACACGTCCCCGTAAAAAGCTCTTAGCCGTCGTCTTCAACTCCGTCAGGGTCTCGTCGGTATCGCTGACGAAGGCCATCGTGGATGCAACGTTGAGCGTACCGTGTGCAGCCTGCTCGGACACAGCCAGCCGCAGCTTGGGATGATATTTAAAGCCTCTGCTGAAGACGTTGTCGAACATCCGGTGAAAGCGCCCGGTATGGATCGGCTCCACGGTCGCCGCGTTGCAATCCACATGATCCTGAAAGTGCTTGCCCAGCAGCCCGGAGCTGTTCCACGGCAGACCAGCAGCTCTAGGCTGTAGAAAAAAACGAGAACTCTCTATCCCACCAAGGCAAAAAATAAACTGGGAAGCATGAAAGATAGCCTCTTTGCCGGTAAGCGTGCGGCAGCGAATACCCCGCATCACCTCTCCTTCGAGCACGGGCTCTGTCGCATTGGCGTGGAGCCAGAGGCTTATGCCCGAGTGTTCTTCGATAGATTTACGATGCAGCCTGGCAAAGTTCGGCTCGGGGCACCAGCGGGAAAAATATGGTTCCAGATCGGGTAGCTTCGGTGATGCTTCGCCGATCTCGCGCCAGACCTCTTCGTCCTGACGCGTAACTTTCGCCAATCCTTCAAACTCCAATGCCCGTTCGTAAAACGGTGTAAGCTCACTCTTTGGAAAAGACCATCCGCTGCCATCGATCCCCGGACGCTGTTCGAAATCCAAAGTGTCCAATTCGAGAATCTGGCCACCCCATTTGGTCGTCGTTCCGCCTTTTGCGCGGAAGCGCCCGGTGTGAATCCCGCGATGCGGAAGTCCCGAAAGCTCGCTGAGGTAGGGGTCCTGCGAAGACTCTTCGATTTCGCTGCCGCCGCCTTCGAGCAGAAGAACGCTCTTGCCCCGGCGTGCCAGATCTACCGCCAGAACAATACCCGCAGCCCCAGCGCCGACAATGCAGATATCGGCGGCCGCACCAGCTTCAGGTTGCGACTGGAGCAGATCGCGAATCATGAACGTCTCCCTGCCTGTTGCATTCTCTGAACAATCGGTTGGGCGCGTTCGATGATGAGGCCCACCTGGCGGTCGTTGTGATACCCGTCGCGAACCCCTCGCGCATGGCCCGCGGCCGCAATCCGCTCGCGTGCCGCTTCGTCCGGAAGATAGCGGCGAATCTTTGCAGCGCATTCTTCTATGTCGGAAAAAAAGACCGCTTCCTCACCTTCTATAAAGCGCTGCTTATGTCCCTCCGAGCGTTCGGCAAGCAGAAAGCCCCCGCAACCGACGATCTCGAAGCTCTTCTGGACAAACTCATCCTGATTGGAGTGCGTAATGAAGCTGAGGTTGATCTGCGACTTCCAGATGCCCTCCCTGTACTCGTCGCAAAACAGTTCTCCCTTGCCACGATAGATGGCCGCTGCTGCCTCTGCACCCAGAGCTGGCTTCCAGACCAGACCTCCGGAGACAGTGACCGGGACCCCAAACTCTTTCCATAGCCGCGTGAGAAATTCTGCGCGCTTGTCATAGGGCGTTCCGATAAAAGAGACAGCACGGTCTCGGTCCTTGTCGCTCCAGCCGGAAGGAGGAGGAAAGTGAATGGTGGGCTCATAGGCAGTCTGAATCTTGATGACATCGCGAGCACCGTGCTCCCGATAGTCGAGAATGTTTTTATCGCGCTGCACGGCATGCAGGTCATAGTGCGGAATGTCCTTCATGTAGAGCCGCCAGCCGGGATCTTTCCGAGGACCAAAGGGATTGTCGATCATGTAACTGACCGTGGCTATTCCCATCGCTCTCATGCGATCAAGCGTCGCTGGCCGCATCCCAAGCAGCTTGTCCGTCCACAACAGATCGGGTCTCTCATCCGCGGCCACACGAAGCAGATCGCGGTTGAGACGCGAGACCAGTGGTCCCGTCGCGAGACGATAGAAGACCTTGCGCGCGTAGGCGTTTTTATATTGATACTCATCCGCATTAAAAGGAATGATCTGATGGCCCAACCGCTCCAGAGCCCATAAGCGAGAGAGCGAGGAGCCATTAGGCGAGAGGCTGGCGGCATAGAGAATTTTCATTGGAATCGGAGTCTCTTCCTGATTGTTGGCGTTGTTTTGATTCTAGTTGTTAGATCGCAGCAGGGCGATTACCTGCTCGGCATGTACAACTCCCACCAGCCGTTTTTCGTCGTCCAGCACCGGCAGCGATCGCAGGTTGTATTTGTCGAAAAGCTCGGCCACCTTGCGGCCGTTCGAATCGATATTGCAGGCCACGACATGGCTGTGCGGCAGCTCTGCCAGTGGAGCATCCGGTGCCGCCAGCAGCAACTGGACCAGCGGAATAAGGCTGGCAATCCTTCCCTCTTCATCCAGGAGATAAATATCTGTGACAATCTCGATGTCGCCCTCAAACTCGCGCAGCGCTGCAATAGCCTCCGCAAGCCGCGCTGTCGCAGGCAACGCAATGTAGTCCGTCGTCATGCGCCCTGCGGCCGAGTCGCCGGGGAACTCAAGCAGCTCCTCGACCTCCTGCCTCTCCTGGGGCTCCATCTCGCCGAGAATCTCTTCCGACCGCTCGTCCGACAATTCCGAGAGCAAGTCCGCGGCGGCCCCCGGGTCCATCTCCTCGACGATGTCGGCAATCTGGCCCGAGTCGAGCGACTCGATCAGCGCCTGCTGCATCTTCGGCTTGACCTCTTCCAGCGCCTCGGCGGCAATCTCCTCGTTGAGGCTGATAAACAGCGCCTGGCGCTCCGCAGGCGCAAGCTCCTCAAGAATGTCCGCGATATCGGAGGGGTGCATCTGCGAGAGCCGGTTCTGCTCGATCTTGAGCTTGACTCTGCGCGACGGGTCGCGGTCGATCAGGTCAACGAAGTCCCACGGGATCAGGCTGGGCCTGAAGCGTCCCGCGATGCGTTCGGCAGCGGCAGTGGGCAGCCCTTTCAAAAGACGGCGGATCGCACCGCGCAGCCCAACCTCGACCTCGACGATTCGCAGGGATAGCTCAGAGCCATTTTCCTGGCTCGACTCCCAGACCAGATCGACATCGTTAACCCGGACTACCTTGCGCCCATGCACATCGATGATCTGCTGATCGAGCAGATCGCGCTCCAGCATCAGCCGGTTGTCGTCGTCAGCCAGCGTGGCCGGCGAAGCGCCCGCGCGCATTTGCATCTCGTTGCGAGGTGTCAGCTTCAGATCGGTGATGAGAACCAGCGCGGGCGGCTCGCCCCGTTTCGCGGAAGGCCGCTTCAGCACCAGGCCATGAACCTGCGAAGTCGCAACCTCCGGCGCAACGACGAACTCGTGCACCCGGCCGTATAGGGAACCTCGTTCGTCCACCACGCTCGCGCCCATCAGGGCGGCAACGCTCGTTCGTTGGCTTAACTTCGTCATAGGCAATCGTAACTGCTGTAGTACAGGACTTTACATCATTCAGATTAAACGGCTTGCCTCCGTTCTACTGTGATGGTTGCTGAAAGAACCACGTCCTCTCGACCGGAACGGAGCGCAGTGGAGAGACCCTTGTATTTCGTCTTTCGCTACTCCGGCGCGCAGAGCCGAAAACCTGCATCCAATAAATTTGTGGAAAACGGAGCATTGGCCCAACCTGTCCGTATACTCCTCTTATCCGCATAGTAGCTCACCTGAACGAGCCGGACCGCGAAAAGACCGGAAAGTAATGCCGTCTCGTTCGCGCCCGTATCGAAGGGGAGGAAGATTTTGGAAAAGCTCAAGAACCCGCCATCCTTGACATTCGGCCAAACCACAAGCACACTGCCATCATCGCTCTCGTCTGCATCCGACGACCGATACAAGGGTTCTTCAGGGACAGCATTGGCCGATTCCACCACAAGCCGCGTCAGCTTCACACTTGACTCGTCGCTCGACAGCGTCAACAAAGTTGAGTTGACCGCCGAACAGACCGCGCAGCGCGCCGGCTTCGACGAGGACACCGCGACCCACGTGGCTATGGCCGTCCGCGAGGCCGCCGTCAACGCCGTTCTGCACGGCAATGCCTACGACCCCAACAAGCACATCACCGCCTCGTTTGAAACCACCTCGGATGCGCTCGTCATTCGCGTCGCCGACCAGGGCCCCGGACTCGATCCGGACACCATTCCCGACCCGCTTGCGCCAGAAAATATTCTCCGTGGTTCCGGTCGTGGCATCTTCCTTATCAAGGCATTCATGGATGAGGTACACTTTCGCCAGCTACATCCCGGCACGGAACTGACACTAATTAAACATCGCAGACCCGCTCAACCGGGGAACTAAGGAGACGATTACTCATGAGCATGAAAGTACAGACTCGCCAGGTCGACGGCATAACAATTCTGGATCTCAGCGGCCGAATCACACTCGGCGAAGGCAGCGTCACCATTCGCGACGCAGTTCGCGATGTGCTGGCCAAAGGGTCGAACAAGATCCTGCTCAACCTCGGCGAAGTCAACTATATCGATAGCTCCGGAATCGGCGAGCTGGTCAGCGCCTTCACCACGGTGAAGAACGCAGGCGGCGAATTGAAGCTGCTCAACCTCACCAAGAAGGTCCACGACCTGCTTCAGATCACCAAGCTCTACACCGTCTTCGACGTCAAGGACGACGAAGCCTCAGCAATCTCTTCCTTCACCAAATAACATCGTTCCGTACAAAAAGGCCGTCGCCCAAAGCGACGGCCTTCTTATTGCTCCAAACTGCCTACTTCGAGAAGTCAACCTTCGGCGCAGCGCTGTTCTCCGGATTGCCCTTGAAGTATTCATCCCTGTAGTGGAAACCCGCAAAGTTCGCCCAGATGCTGTTGGGAAACTGGCGAACATAAACGTTGTACTCTTCGAGCGTCCGGTTGTAGCGGCTGCGCTCAACCGCAATTCTGTTCTCTGTCCCGGCCAGTTCGTCCGTCAGCCGCGTGAACTGCTCGTTGCCCTTCAGGTTGGGATACTGTTCCTGCAACCGGAAGAACGGCCCCAACGCGACATCCAGCTTCGAGTTGGCCGCGATGCTGCTCGCGCGGTCCGGAGCGCTCGTGATGGCCGCGCGGGCGTTTGCGATGTTGGTCAGCACGGTGGACTCTTCGTTGACATAGCCCTTCACCGACGCAACCAGGTTCGGTATCAGGTCGAGGCGGCGCTGCTGCACCACGTTCACCTGCGAATAGGCCTGGTTGATGGCCTCATTCTTCTGAACCAAAGTATTCTTCGTGCTCACATAGCTGCCAAATCCAAACAGCAGTATGAGAATAATGACGCCCAAAATTCCAAGTCCAACCCATAAAGATTTCATTCGTCCCTCGATCTCCTTTGTCTGGTTTCGATCTTCCCGGCAGACATCTCCGGCTGTACTGTATCACTCCCGGATATCTCTGCCCTTCTCACTCCATTGACGCCGAGCTAATCTCTACATCGGGCACCCTCAAAAATCTCCACTCGCACCTCCGCCGCCGGAGCTTCCACCGCCAAAGCCGCCGAAGCCACCTCCGCCGCCCCGATCGTCATCTCCGCCACCTCTGCCGCCACCGCCTCCCATCAGGCTTCCCAGCAGAAAAAAGATCAGCCCGACATTTCCCGTCCTGACCAGGATGAACAACACAAACAGAATACCGAGCCCGCCAAGCACCACCTGCCATAGGCTCAGATGCACCGGCACTGCCTGCGGCTGCTGACGGTACTGCCGCTGCATCGGCTGCGTCAGGGTAACACCCGCATCCGTCGAAATAATCTGTGCAAGCTGCCCTACCCCCAGCGCCACCGCACGGTTATAGTCTCCCTGCCGCGCATACGGAGCCATCGCCCTGCCAATGTCGCCCACCTTGGCATCGTTGAGGATGCCCTCAAGCCCATAGCCGACCTCGATGCGCCCTCGTCTCGGCTGCATGACCAGCAACATCAGCACGCCCTTGTCGGTTCCCTTCGCCCCCACCTTCCACTTCTCTTCAAGCGCCGTGGCAAACTCTTCGATCGACTGGTCGCCGTCAATCGTCTTGATCGTGACCACAGCGATCTGCGCATGGGCCTGGCGGTCAACCTGCGTGCACAGCGCATCCACGCTCTGCACAGTCCCCGGAGACAGCACACCAGCAAAATCGTTGACATAGCCCGTAGGCGCAGGCAGCGACGCTACGGTCTCCGCCGTCAGAAAACCGACTGGCGAAAGAACCAGAACAACGATTGCCAGCCATCGCGAAATGCGCTTCATTGAAGGTCTATTCTACGCCTTGCCGGGCAGCATCACAGGGCAAAAGAAAAGGACGCTCCCGGCGTCCTTTTCCCTCACAACTCAACATCACTGCGCAGGCGGGGGAGGAGGCGCAGGCTGCTCCGCCCTGTTCTCGTGATGCCGATGCGGAACCTCGACACCTTTGCTCTTCGCCAGTTGGTCCACCATCACCAGGTGCTCATGAATCGTCTTCGCGCCCTTCACCACTGCAATTCTCAGCGCCGCGTCTTGGGTTCCTTGCGCTTCTACACGAAACTCCCTCAGGTCATGGTGATGCCCCTTCACCATCATCGTCAGATACTCCGTATCGAAGGCATCGCCCGATAGGCCATTCAGCTTGTCCAGCTCCGCCTGGTCTTCTTTGTTGATGTGCTTGGGCAGCATCACCCCCATCGAGTCCGCCACGCCCTCCAGATCCTTGTTCAGCGCCGTGTGCTCTTCGACCATATGCTGGCCAAGAGCCTTGACGTCGTCGCTGCCGCCCTTTTCTGCGGCCAGCTGGCCAAACTGCACCTGGGCCATTCCACCTTCGACGGCATTGCGAACGAACATCTTGTCCTTGGTCGCCTGTGCCGTCTGCTCGCTGCTTCCGATCGAGTCCTGCATCGACGGCCGCGACGGCTGCCGTTGTCCCGGCCCAGGCGAGGGCTCGCTCGATGGAGCCGACTGTTGCGCCGCCATCTCCGGCAGCGTTCCCGGCTCTGCCTGCCCAAACATCGCTACAGGAAATAACGTCGTTGCCGTACACAGCAGGATGATACGCACTGGTTTAAAGTTCATTGCCATAGCCCTCCGGCGGACATCTGTTAGTCGTTCTTGTGCCGCCTTGTCTTTCTGGTTTGGTGTACTCGTTCCGGTTAGGGTTGCCTCTCTCAAGTGGCTAACGCGGTATCCTGTCGGCTGGAGTTTATTGAATGACCGAAAGCATCATCACGCCGCCAACTGCCCGCCAGGAACCTACGCCTACAACGCTGCA
>NZ_DATKQC010000026.1:0-3379 GCF_035532915.1 Edaphobacter sp. | reverse complement strand
CAATAATCGTTCCTCCTCGTGTGTTTTTTCCGAGAAGCGAGCCGCAGAGCGCAACTAATACCGGTAGGCCCAACCCGCCACCACTCTTGTCTGCATCCATAGCACGAGATTGGATCGAGAATTCATGTTCGCGTGGATCGCGATCTCCAACTAACTCTTTCGCTCGCTGGTAAAGGTTCTGCTCGCCCACCTTCACGCTTTCTCTGAAGGCTTGGGGCGTGGGCTGATTCAATATCCTCACACCGCCTCCAGCGCCAGAAGTGACTTCAATTCGGTATAAGCCTGGTCCCGACTCCGGCGTTCCCATGCTCGAAGCCCAAACCTGGCCTGGCGGCAGAGGATCGCTTTCAATCGCCTCATCACTGTGTAACTCGGGAGTCGAGACAAATTGCTCCAATCCCTCTAGTCCCATCGTGTAACTGAAGTGGGTGTTCCGAAACTCGCTCTTGAAACAGCGCTTTTGTTGTTCCTTTATGCGTCTGCGCGATTCGAGCGCGAGTCTGACGATCCACTCAAGATCCTCATCTGCGACTGGCATATCCGGCTTGGGAAAAAGCAGCTTCACCAATCCGCTGACCGTCTTCGTTACGGCTTCGATATCCCTACCACTAAGAGCTCCTCCCAGGTAGACTCGCCCCTGGAGTACGGTGCCACGATTCTGAGAGCGAAGCTTTGACCAGCACTCGCTCAAGAAGTCACTCACCATTCCGAAGTGATCGGTGAGATGTTCAGCCGGGCTCACCTTCGGGAAGTCCCAACCCGACCCAAATGCGTGCAGACGATCCATAAAGGCGGTATCGTTTCGCATCTCGGGCGGTAGCGGGCTGAGCAGATGTCCGACCCGCTGCTGTTGCTCTACGTCAACGTCGAAATTGCCAACCATGACAATGCCGCCCTCGGCCCGAATGTTCTCTTTTCCTCGGCTGAACTGACCCGATGCCATGTAGCCCTTCATGATGTTCACGCCGTCTTTCTGATCGAATGAAACTCCGGAAACTTCGTCGAAGCAAACAACGTCATATTGGCAAACGAGACCGCGCTGTCCACTGGCATTGTTGACGAACATCTTAGCTACAGTCGCTTTACCACCGGAGATCAGATGGGCGTAAGGAGAGATTTGCTGGAACAGATGACTCTTGCCGGTTCCCCGTGGACCTAGTTCAACGAAGTTGTAGTTCCGTTCGACGAATGGCACCATGCGCAGAATTGCCAAACGTTTCGCTCGTTCATCGAGGACCGCGGGTTCCAAGCCGATTGATCGAATGAGAAGGGCCTTCCATTCTTCGGTCGTAAACTTCTCGCGCCCGGCTGCAAGAACGTCGAGCACATCCGATTTCGACATCTGGATCGGACGCAGGCTGTCGATTCGAAACGGTCGTCCATTGTTTTCCTGGGCCACAATGCCATCGTAGGAGAGGTTCACCTCGGCGTAGAAACCATCGGTAAGCATACGTTCGTTATCGCGAACCAGCTCATCCCCTATCCGAATATCGCGAAGCGCCAAGCTCGGCAGTTCCGCAATGTAGCAATCGTTCTTTGTATCCAGGCGCGCCTTGACGATATCGATGATTCGAATGGCGCCCTGTTCCTTTGCGCGCGCCTTGAAAAGCTCTTCTTCGCCCGTGCGGACGGTTCGATCCTGAAGCTGCTTCTCAACAATTGTGAGACCTTCATTGATCTCTTTCTCGTCGGTACTTGCACAATAGCGACCCAGCAAGAATTCCACTACGTAGGTCGGCACGGGATATTGGCGCGAATACTTTCTAACCAGATCCTTGCGCACTAAATAGCCGTCATATGCAGACGCAGCCAAGCGGTCGAGCGCATCCATCTCTAAAATCATGATTTCTCTCCCACTGATGTCGTTTTCTGGCTGAGAATTGCACCGCCAGCATCCAGCAGCACGACCATTGCCGCCGATCCTTCATGCTTATCATCCGCGACAACAAGATTCACTTCACCGCCACTACCAACTTCCTTGACGCCTACCACGATGCTCGATCCAGCTTGTTTCCAGTTCGTACGGAGATCCACTCGCACGGCGGGATCGTTCGACTCGACCTTTACCTTGCAGCGCATCCCTCGCCAGTCAACCGAAATGATCGATGCGGAAACGGCCTTCACGCCTTGAGTCACTACTATCTCGGGTACAACGCACTCCTGGAGGCTCACGCCACCATGCGAATACTTGTCGCCGGCCCGGAAGCTGGCAATGCCAGGCGGTGAAGCAATTCGTATGTCGTGGTTCCAGTGCCAGGGATATGACGGAACGTCGGCGTTACCCTTCACAAGAGCGCATCGGGACCACTTGGTCTCTGCTAGGAAGGCTGGCAACGCTACTTTGGGCAGCCCGTCCGGCATCAGCAACCAACCGTGATCCGTTACCACTCTGACCTGTTTCCATCCCGCATCCAAGAACTGCAACACCCGGTCAGCGGCATTCATCACCTCAGTTTTCACTCTGGCAGGCAGATCATCTGGATGAGCGTGTCCGTAGGCATCAATCTGGCCGAACTCTGCCCATCCGCCATGTTCGGCCCCACTTGGGAAGAGCGTTTCTCCCTGTTCCAAAACCTCCACACCTTCTTTGGCAATGGCATCTCGCAAGACTGGCGCTATCGCCGGCTTTATTCCCAAGAATGGCGCGAAATCATCTCCCGTCTCACCATGAAGCGTCCCCTTGATTTTCATGATCGCCGGCTTTGCGGTGGCAGTGACCGTGGGAAGGGTGGAAAGCCTAAATCCCACCTTCGCAATGACGCCGCGTAGCTCCAGCTCTGCCGCCAAGGCCGCGCCAACGTCAAATCGGAGCCCATCGACAAATAGAACGCATACATCTCGCTCGCCCACAATCGGCAACGAACCCAATTTCCCGGCCTTCTGAACCAGTTCCTGAAAGTGACGCGTCGATGCATCGAGCCACGGCTCATACAATGCCCGGACGGCACGCTTCATGATCTCCGCATCGGATGTTGTTTCGCGGAATCGCGACAACGCATCAAGTGCAGCTTGATCACATCGATATCCATCAGCGGAATAGGCCGCGGCGGCTGCGTCGATCGTTGTGCCTCCAATGGGCGACTTGCTCAATTTGGCTAGCACTACTAGCGGTTCGAGAGCCTGCGCCCAAGGACTTTGACCAGATCGAGCCCAAACCCAGGAACGTCTTTCTTTGTGCTGAGTCTCAAGCGCCATCACCTTTGCGGTGACTGTAGCCTGGTCGAGTCCCGCCACTCCTTGTCATCGCTCATCTGAAAGCGTCGTTTTCTGAACAATTGCCGGTATAGAGCAGCTTGATATCATCCGCGCCGCAGGCGCAATCATCGGTCGTTCATCGCCTGGAAGGCCGGACGTTGTAAGTTGTTTCCGGGAGAAGGCG
>NZ_DATKQC010000025.1:0-3362 GCF_035532915.1 Edaphobacter sp. | reverse complement strand
CGTTAGGAAGAAAGAGCCGGGTCGTTACGGGCTTAGGAGGTACCGTCAGTTGGCGATTTAGGAACAGCAAGACCGAGTTGCTGCACGCAATCTTGAATCAGTTCGTCGAAATTGCCAAGCTGGTTGGGAATCGGCCTCTCTCCCTTCTTGCTCAACACTGCGTTCGGAGCCGCGAAAAACGGCATCGTGAGATAACGCGCCGAGCCCTTCCGATTCGCACGAATATGCGCTCCGAGAATATCCGTCAACCGTGTGTCCGAAAGGTAAGCTGAAAGTGCTTCGGCATGTACGGAGGAAAGACAAGTCAGTGGTGCCACTGAAGCCGAGAGTGATTTCCGTTTCAGAATCGCATCAAAGCGCTCTCCCAGATAGCTGTTGACGCCTGCCACGCTTCCCAAGTCATCGCGAGTAACGAGCACGGGGAAAATGGTCGTGACATATTTCAGGTCCACGCCCTCCACGCGCTGCCGATCACTGCCGAATGCACGTTCGATGTTCCTTGCAAGCTGTTTTACTGCTTGCTCGCGATCCGTGCTCTCGACAAGTTTGGTGAGCGTTCCATGAAGTACAGGTGCTAGGAGGGCAAGGCGGTGGCTGGGATCTTGAGGCTGTTCAGGCGTGCTGCGTGAAGCAGCTTCCACTGGTCTGGCAGCCAGTTGGGCAACTCACTTCTGCGAACCTGCGATAGGTTCGTCAGCAACTGCGTGAGATACAGTTGCGGATCCACATCGTGGCGGCGACAAGTGCTGGTCAGGCTGGCCAGAACCGCCGCCGTTCTGCCGCCGCGCGGATTGCCCACGAACAGCGAGTTTTTTCGATTGAGTACCACGCGCTTCATCTCGCGTTCGCTGACGTTGTTGTCGATGGCCACCGCACCATCGGAGCAGAAGACGTTCAGTTCCGTCCATTGGCCCAGTGCGTAGTGGATCGCCTCGGACATGGGATGCTTGGGCAGCAACTGTTCCTTCCATTCGAGAAGCTTCTTCCGCATTTGCGAGAGCACCGGCGCCGATTGCTGCTGGCGCAGCCTCAGGCGCTCCGGCACGGAGGCATCCCTGGCCTGCTTCTCGACCGCATACAGCGCATGCACCAGTTCGATCGCCTCCCGCGCGATCTCGGGAGCGACCTTCTCCGCTTCGATGATTTTCCTTCTCGCGTGCGCCCAGCATCCGGCGCGCGTGATCTCGTTGCCCGCCACCACGCCGTTGTAGCCGCCGTAGGCGTCGGCCAGCAGAACCTGACGATAATCCTTCAGGAAATATCGCGGTCCGTCGCGTCCGCGGTTGAGCGTGAAGTCGAAAACGTTATACGGCTGAGTTTCATCCCCGACGTAGACCCACATCCGCGCCTTCGCGCATTTGCCGTGGCTCAGCATGGGCAGGATGGTGTCGTCGGTGGCCACTACGTGCGAGGCCCGCACTCGCGCCGCCATCAGTTCATACAGCGGCTCGACGAGATCGGCCACGTCGCCGCACCAGACCGACTGCGTGGCCCGCGAGATCTCGAAGCCCTGCCGCTGAAAAATGTCTTCCAGCCTGTACAGCGGCAGGTAGTCACTGAATTTGCTGGTCACGATGTAGGCCAGCAGCCCCGGTCCAGCCATGCCTTTGTTGATCGCCGCGTCCGGCTTGGCCGCCGTTTCCATGCGCGGGTTGTCGCCGTGGCTCTCGCATCCCGGACAGGCATACTTCGTGCGCACATGATGGATGCGCTCGAAGCGACCGGGAAGATACTCTACCTGCCAGCTCTCGTCGGTGCCGATCTCCTTGCGCTCGACTCCGCAGCAGGGGCAAGCACGCTCCTCTTCGCTCAACTCGTAGACCTGGGTAGTTACAGGAAGATTTTCGAAGTTGGCAAGGTTCCGCCGACCCTGGCGCCGCTTCACGCGCCGCAGTTCTTCTTCCGGTTTCGCATCGCGCGGAAGGTCGTCAGGGTTGACCGACTTCCGATCCATTTCCTCGGCGAAGCGCAGCAGCATCTGCGCCAGATCGTTGTCCGATTGCAAGCGATCCGCGCGCGGCCCGTAATACCATTTCTTGTACCGGCCCAGCTCCAGTTGCAGGCGAAGGTTCTCAACGTGTAAGTCGTCGGCGCGCCGCTTCTCCTGGTCGCGTTCCAACAACAGAGCACGCAGCATCGACTGCAGCATTCCGCTATCCTGCGGTAGATTCAGAGAGTTATCGGAGAGGTCAGTCACTTATCAAGTTAGACGTAAGTCGAGCATCATAAGTCACCTTATGCCATCACTCTTTGTAGGTCGTTTTTGTTGGACCCAGCCGCGCGTTCATAGCGCGGCACGCGCTTCAGCTTCGACACGTCGATCCCATCCAGAACCATCGCCAATTCGCTCGCCCGTAACTCGACAGCGCTGTCGCCAGGCGTGATACGAGGAAGCTTGAAAACTCCAACCTCCAGTCGCTTGTACCAAAGCACGTAACCATCGCGATCCCATGTCAGGATCTTCAAGCGGTTGCCATTGCGCGAGCGAAAGAGGAACAGATGACCGCTGAGCGGATCTTCGCCGATCACCGATTGAACACGCTGCGCGAGTCGATCGAACCCGCATCGCATGTCGGTTGCCTCGGCTGCCAGCCAGATGCGGGGTCCCGGAGCACCATCCAATGCGCGAAGACTCGGCAGCCCAATCATGCCTCCGTCTCCAGCGCCGCCAGCAAGGCCCGCAGGTGATCTGCGTCGAAGCCTGGCTCAACCATCAGACTGCGGCCCTGCCTGAGTCAAAGCTCAATGGCCAGACTGCGGGCTGCTGTCGTGCCCTTCGGCTCTCTGGTTGCTACTGCTTTCACCTCTACAAACTTCACCGTCTCGCTCTCGCGAAGCCGCTTCTTCCATTCGTAGAACTGCCACTCGCGCAAACTGCGCTCCCGGCAGAATGCTGCCACGCCCTGACCGCTTTGAAGCTGTTCGGAAACCAACCCTCGCCACGTTGACCATACCTCTGCCCTGTGCTGTCTCATCCTTCAAGAGTGCCGCCCCGTCATTCCGTGGCTTAGATATATCGATTTGAAAGCTGTCGGTCGCGTTCACTTCTGGCCCTTCGATGGGTGGGATTTTCCAGCGGGGAAATCCGTTGTGGCCGAGGTCTACCCGGCGCTTTGGAGTCGGAGTCTCCCCATGGAGAATCGTGACGGCCATCAGCATGACGCCTACTCCATAGCCGCATGGATGAGGCAGGCCGACAACAACGGCTCGCTATCCACTTTCGCCAGTCCGCCTCTTGATGAAGCAGACCGTAGAGCCGCCAAGATCGAGGGATGGATACTCGGCGTCATGTGAGCATCACCCAGCCCACCAGTGTAGCCATGCTGGGCGTACTTGGTAGCCATGTGGGATCGCAGGGCAAT
>NZ_DATKQC010000024.1:0-11014 GCF_035532915.1 Edaphobacter sp. | reverse complement strand
TCAACAAATCGTTGTCAATTAAAAAGAAATCATGAGCTCAGGCCACGGCATTCGCAAGAAAATCCCGCATAGCAGCAGCGATCACTTCAACGTGGCTCTCCAAAGCGAAGTGCCCCGTATCCAGAAACTGTACCACCGCATTCGGAATGTCGCGCTTGAAGGCTTCTGCGCCCGGCGGAATAAAGAAAGGATCGTTCTTGCCCCAGATGGCCAGCAGCGGCGGCTTCGATTTTCGAAAGTACTCCTGAAAGGCCGGGTAGAGCTTCACGTTGTTCGCATAGTCAAGGAAGAGATCCAGTTGAATGTCCGCCTTGCCCGGACGCTCGATCAAAGCAGCATCGAGCGTGTAGCCCTCAGGCGCGATGGCGGCAGGGTCAGGCGTGCCGTGGGTGTACTGAAAGCGAATTCCTTCGAGGGTTAGCCCTTCGCGCATGGCGTCGCGATTCTCCTGCGTCGGGTTGCGCCAGTACCGCTGGCTGGGAGCCCAGGCATCGCCCAGACCTTCTTCGTAAGCATTGCCGTTCTGCGAGACGATCGCGGTCACGCGCTCAGGATGCGCCATCGCAACCCGCAGGCCGGTAGGCGCACCGTAGTCGAAGATATAGAGCGCATAGCGCTTCAAACCAAGCGCCTCCGTAAAAGCCTGGACCGTCTTTGCCAGCGAATCGAAGCTGTACTTATAGTTGCGCTCCGCAGGAACCTCGGTGAACCCAAAGCCGGGAAGGTCCGGTGCAATCACTCGATAGCGGTCAGCGAGACGAGGAATCAACTCGCGATACTGAAATGACGATGTGGGAAAGCCGTGCAGCAGCAATACCACTGGAGCATCGACTGGGCCCGCCTCGCGATAGAAGACGTTCATACCGTCGGCCTGTATGTGATGAATCTTGGTCAGAGGAACATTTGCTTTCTCGGTCATGGGTTTTCCTTTCATGATCTTTCCAGTTGAAAGTTGCGCATACGATGAGGGAACAGCGCTGGCGAAGGCGGCAGCCTGCACAAGAAAATTGCGACGGTTCATTAAAATCTCTCCGAAAAACGTCAGGGAAACCCGTAACCAGTAAAACTGCATTTTACCGGTTACAAAAGATGAGATGTAACCGGTAAAACAAAGATACAATGGTTACATGAAATTAAAGAGCGCTGACAGACTCCCAAAAGCTGCAAAGCCCCCTAGGCACGAATTTCTCATGCTGGCCGATCATCCAGCGCTGGATTTCATGAATACTGTCGTTCGTATTAATGGAGAACTCATTGATTTACTTCAGACAGACGACGATGTCCTGCGTTGGCTCGCCCACGCAGGCTGGCCTGTGGATAAGTCTGCAGCTAAGTATTACCCTGACATGCTCCTGGAGGTTGGACTAGGCCTCCGCGCAGCAATCCAGGGCGCAATCAAGCATCGCAAGGCGGGAGAACCCGGCCACGGTATCATGAACGGCTTCCTCTATGAGGCCAGAAACCATCTGAAGTTGATACCGGACGGCAAGGAAGGGCTGCGCCTTGAACGGCAATGGGATCTAAAAACGCCCGAAGAGATCCTGGGGCCGCTGATTGTCTCCGCCGCGGAACTGCTGGTCGACGGCGACTTTAGCATGATCAAACACTGCGAGAACCCCGCGTGCGTTCTCTGGTTCTACGACCGCACCCGCGCTCATCGCCGCAGATGGTGCAGCATGGCAACATGCGGCACACGCAATAAAGTCGCCACGTTTCGTCAGCGCGAGCAGGAAAATCCGACCTAACGCCAGATCTGTCCTGAAGACTGCGAACCCAGATCCAAAGTCACATTCTTGTCGAGGAATGGGGAGATGAGCTTCCTTAACAATGGATAAGCTCTTGCCTCCTGTGGATTTTCTGTGCAAAAAAACCTAAAATCAACTCCATTATTGTGTGATTACGTACAACCTTCGGTTGCGCTATACTGAGCTCACTGATCCCCCCTTGGGTTTAACCTGTGCGCTGGATGCATTTCCCTTCCCCCAGCCGCTCGTACGGGTATTTTGTGAAATTTCTGCCAAATGATATTCGCTGACGATCTGCGTCGGTACTCAGAACGACACTTAACCTCTCCCGAAAAGGTTGTAAAGCCCATGCGCATTGTATCTGTAGGTACCGCTTATCCACCCCATCGTTATCCCCAGTCCGAGATTACCGAAGCTCTGAAAGGCCGTATGAAAGACAGGCCCGGAATACCAGCCGCGATGGAACGCCTCCACGCCAACTGCGGCGTCGACTTCCGCAATATCATGTTCCCGCTGGATACCCTGGGGAGTCTTTCCGGCTTCGGCCCTACGAATGATGCCTGGATTGAGGGTGCTCTCGATCTGGGACAGAAGGCCGTTCAGTCAGCGCTCGACCGCGCTGGTCTCACCCCGTCCGATATCTCTGCCATCTTCTTCACCTCGGTGACCGGGATCGCCTGCCCCAGCATCGACGCGCGACTGGTGAATCTGATGGGCTTTCCGGCGACGGTCAAGCGCACGCCGATCTTCGGTCTTGGCTGCGTTGCAGGTGCTGCGGGCATATCTCGTGCCACCGACTATGTGCGCGCCTATCCCAAGCAGTACGCTCTTTTGCTTGCGGTAGAGCTGTGTTCACTTACCTGGCAGGACCAGGACCAGTCGATGGCTAACCTGGTCGCCAGCGGTCTGTTTGGCGATGGCGCAGCCGCTGTTGTTCTTGCGGGCGAAGAGACGGCGCTGGCCCAGAAGCCGACCAGCGTGCAAGACCCGTGCCCACGAGTGGTCAGCACCCGTTCGACCATGTACCCCGACACGGAGCATCTGATGGGATGGAAGATCAACGAGACCGGATTCAACATCGTGTTGTCCGCCGAAGTTCCCGACCTTGTAACCAACGAGCTTCGCGGAACCGTCGAGGGCTTTCTCGATGACAACGACCTGACCATGGGGCAGATCTGCAGCTTCATCTTCCATAGCGGGGGACCCAAGGTTCTGAAGGCTATGGAAGCCAGCCTGGACCTGCCCCGCGGGGCTCTTTCAGCTTCGTGGAACAGCCTTCGCCAACGCGGCAACCTGTCGTCGGCCTCGGTTCTGACGGTAATGGAAGATTTTTTGATGAACCGGCCAGGAAGCCCAGGCTGCTACAGCATGATTGGCGCAATGGGGCCGGCCTTCTGCTCGGAACTGCTCCTGCTTCAGTGGTAGCTCGATACTGCTTTAGCCTGCGAAACAAAAAGACGGGAGCCTCTTGCGGCTCCCGTCTTTTGCAAGGACCTGAACCTGAACAACCTAGACCTTGAACTTGCGGCGTGCCAACCCGACGACTCCGAGCAGACCGGTGCCGAAGAGCGCGAGCGAAGCCGGCTCTGGAACAGGGCTGGAATCGACCGATGCGGAGAAGGAAGTGCTTAAGTTCTGGCCCTTCAGGTACTGGGACGTAAACGTAAATTGCCCAGCAGAATTATCGATAGTTGCAACTCCGTCTCCGGTGAAGTAGCCATCGCCGGTAAATGTGAGGCAGCTGATTGGGCAAGACGAGGTTCCAGCCGTATAGGTCGCGTCATAGTCGGACATGTAGAAGTGGAAGTTTTCTCCGCCGCCGGTCACCGTGAAGAGTTCGACACCGGTCTGACCCGGTGCGTAGATACCGGTAGGGACAGCATTCGCACCGCTGCTGTAGGGAAGGGGCGATTCAGTAGGAAAAGCAGGGAAGTAAGTGATGGATTGGCCGCCAGCGCCCAGGTACGTCATAAATCCACCTGCCGGGGTGCCAGAAGTGACAGTACCATCGACAGTGCCGAGGCCAGATCCCGCAGTGCTGCCGTTGAAGGTTAGGGTACCGCTGGTGGGCGCAGGAGCTGTATAGGACGCGCCACCGGAGGCGGCAAAGCCTCCAGTAATGGTATCGGCATGGGCGACAGCGACGCCGCTGAACGCTAAAGCGGTGAGCAAAGCGAGATGTTTGATCATATGGGTCTCCGGTGAAAGCTAATTTACGTTCGGGCAACTGCCTCGCCCTGAGTAGATGCAGGTATCGTGCCAACCTCAACCGGAAAACCTCTCCCGCTTAGTCGCATAGAAAGAATGACTTGATTTATCTTTTTTGTTTCAGGCAACCCCAACAACGCAATTTTTTGCACAAATAAGAGAATGACTTTACCCGTATCCGCATCTCCACTTCCTTCAACAGAAACAAGGACCACATGAATCAGTGGCAAGGTTCCACCAGGGATCTCGGGCGTACAAGGTGGTGATGACCAGAAGCATCGGAGCCGGTCGCGCATTACAAAGACCTGACACCCGGCGGGGCCGGCAATCATCTAAAGGATATGAGCGAAGTGACAATCGATTCGGGAGTACGGATTGGGCATGTCCATCTGAAGGTGGCCGATCTGGAACGGGCGCTGGGATTCTACTGCGGTGTGCTTGGGTTTGAGTTGACGCTGCGATTTGGCAACTCTGCCGCGTTTATATCTGCGGGCGGATATCACCACCACATCGGCCTGAATACGTGGGAGAGCGCAGGCGGGACTGCTCCTGCTCCGGGAACAACGGGGCTTTATCATCTGGCGATTTTGTATCCGACGCAGGCTGCGCTGGCGGATGCTTTGGAGCGGCTGATGAAGGCGGGCGTGCCTCTCGATGGTGCGGCGGATCATGGAGTGAGCGAGGCGTTGTATCTGCGCGATCCGGACGGGAACGGGGTCGAGCTGTATTGGGATCGTCCGCGCGAAGAGTGGCCCAGGAATGCAGATGGCGAGCTGACGATGTTTACACGGCCACTGGATTTACAGAAGTTGCTGGCGTCTGCTGATGAAGCCGCGCGCTAGAGTTAAAATGCTGAGTTGGATATGTCGGGCTTGAGAAGGATGGCTCTTTCGTCCGGTGAAATGATGCACTCCCGCCCTTCGCAAATGCGAAGGATGGGGCGCTTGATTGTTCTTGGCTCAATCAAGCGAGCACCCGGCAATTGATCTCTGCTCGTTTCAGCGAAAGAAATAAACCGCGTATCCGGTATTACTTATTCGGGACCATCCATGAGGCATGAGTTTTGGGGGCGCATTTGCAATGACCTCCTCCGCACCAGTGCCTTCCAGCATATTTAGAATTGATCGTTCACGGTCCTGACTAGCATTCCAGAATGTTGCTTCCGAATCTCCAGCCTGCGAACTTTGGGGCAATTCGGCCACAATCTCGACTTTGTCAAGCTGCGCCCAATATGCCGTCATACCATCCCCCATTAATGCTACGTGATCGCCTTTTTTCATCCCCATCGAGTGTAGCTGTTCCGCTAGAGCAACCTGTTCGCCGAATTGCTCATCTTTCCGGTGGCTACTGATGAGAACTGGCAGCAACAAGCAGAAAACCATTGTGGCCAGCGCGAGACTCGCAGCCTGGGATAACTTCTCGCCCTGTTCTTCATCTTCAATGCTGGTGGAAGCCATCACTGCTCCCCATAAAATAACAGTGTCCCCGCTAAAATATCTTGGCTCCAAAAACACCATCGCGTACATCAGGAACACCGCAACTGCGGGCACTATGATGGGCCAAAGGCTCAATAGCCTTCGTCGAGACTCCTTTCTTCGATCGCTGAGTAGAAACATTAACAACAGCGCTGCCGTTACAAATCCAGTCCTCAGAAATACGTATTCTGAAAGGTCAAGCATATTTCTTCTGAATGCAAGCATTTCCTTCAACGGATGCATCCGCGTGTCAATTCCAGCATTCCAGTAGGTCGGGTCATACCAGACGGGGTAGGTCCCCGCAACGGGCACTGCGAATTCGTATACTTTTGGCGAGTCCAAAAGCTTCCGTGTTGGATGTTGGAATTGCGTGTGTGTCGTTCCGCCGTCCTGCCACTGGCGTTGTTCAAGAAATCCATTTACGAACCACGCTACATTCATCTTCCCTGAGTCTCCAAAAGTAAAACGATGATTGTTCCATGAAAGTGCCGAAATAAATGAGCCCGAAATTAGCAGAAAACCGAGCACCGCTATCCCGACCCAACACTTGCCGGCACGGCGCTTCCAAGCGACAGCGAACATGACAACAAAAACTAACAGGCCGAAGGGGAGCATCGCTGCCTTGGCCAGATAACCAACTCCCACCAGAACCCCAAACAACACTGCAGAAGCCGCATTCACTTGCGCGGCGACAAATCGCAGCATCATCCCTGATATTACATAGACCAAAGCGTCCACCAACAAGTCTGGTGTCACCAACGATAACGGATGAATGACAAAGTGCACGTAAGTGAATAACAGATATCCAATGCACCATGCATACTTCCGCGAGGCCCCCGTCCCACTGGTCTCGTCTCTCCACTCCAGCAGTTCGCGCCAGAAAAACTCAAAACAAAATAGTGTTGCTACAAAAATTATGAAGTTCAACAGATGCACTTCGGGAAATTCCCAGCGCATCGATGGTCTCGCTATCCGAAACACTAGACCGGTCAGCCATGTGTAAAGTGGCGACCAATAGGAGTTAAGCGCGGCGTGCCAGTTGCCCTTCCAATACTGATCACCTACATCCAGATAGGACATGCCGTCAGGGTTCATGGTGAACCTGCATATCCAACTGGCAACGAGGGCATACAGTGTGATTGCCAGACGGAAGCCCCATTGAGCCCGGACAGTACTGCTTCTATCGTCTATGCTGCTCATTTGAACTTTGCCTCGTGTTCTTCTTAAGAACAACATCGGACAATACGAATTCAATCGTTTGGAGTCAGAAGTCTGATCAAACCTTCTGCTCTGATTGCATCGTTTTTTGTTCTCAGCCGTAATTCGTGTGCCAGGTGGGACAGTTTGAATATATCTCGGAAAGATCTAACTGCAAACAAAACAACGGCAGAGCCAAAGCTCTGCCGTTTGTTTGTTTTTGCGCGAAGCGCGTCTGCTGCATGCGATGCTTACTCGGCGGCCATCTCTTCCTGTTCGCCTTCCATGCGCATTTGTTCGAGTTCGCGCTCTTCGGCGTCGTGGGCTTCCTGTACCTCGGCCTGGACCTGGGCTGCCGCTTCTTCGAGCTCGGGTGAGAGCTGGACGTTGCGGTAGTACTCCATGCCGGTACCGGCGGGGATGAGGCGACCTACGATGACGTTTTCCTTGAGGCCGCGCAGCGTATCGATAGAGCCGTTGATGCTGGCTTCGGTCAGTACGCGAGTGGTCTCCTGGAAGCTGGCGGCCGAGATGAAGCTGTCGGTCGAGAGCGACGCTTTGGTGATGCCGAGCAGAAGCGAGCGGCCGATGGCGGGACGGCCACCTTCCATGAGGACGCGCTGGTTTTCGGCGTTGAAGCGGAAGCGGTCCGTCTGCTGATCGACGAGGAACGTGGTGTCGCCGACCTCTTCGATCTTGACCCAACGAAGCATCTGGCGAACGATGGTTTCGATGTGCTTGTCGGAGATGGCTACGCCCTGCAGGCGATAGACTTCCTGGATTTCGTTGACGAGGTACTGCTGGAGAGCACGCTCGCCGAGGACTTCCAGAATGTCGTGCGGGTTGCGGGGACCGTCGATGAGCGCGTCACCGGCACGGAGGCGTTCGCCTTCCTGCACGTTGACGTAGACACCGCGGGGAACGCTGTACTCCTCTTCCTGACCGTTGTCGGCAGTGACGTAGACCTTGCGCTGGCCCTTGGAGACTTCACCGAAGCGGACGACGCCATCGATCTTGCTGATGATCGCCGGGTCGCGGGGCTTGCGGGCCTCGAAGAGTTCGACGACGCGGGGCAGACCGCCGGTGATGTCCTTGGTGCGCGTGGTTTCGCGCGGGATCTTGGCAAGGATGTCGCCGGGGTAGAGCTCATCGCCGTCGGCCACCATAAGGTGAGCACGCGAAGGCATGAGGTAACGCTTGTTGCCCTGCGCCGACTTGATGATGATCGCGGGCTGGCGCTTCTCGTCGGGAGAGTCGGCGACGACCAGACGGCTGAGGCCGGTGACTTCGTCGACTTCTTCGTTGAGGGTGACGCCTTCCTGGAGGTCCTTGAACTGGACGGTTCCGGCGATCTCCGTGAGTAGCGAGAAGGTGTAGGGATCCCACTCGCCGAGCTTGTCGCCGATGCCGACCTTGGCGCCTTCTTCGACCTTGAGCTTGGCGCCGTAGACGATGGCGTAACGCTCTTTTTCGCGGCCCTTGTCGTCGATGATGGCGACCGAACCGTTGCGGTTCATCGCGACCAGGTCGCCGGACTTGGAACGGACGGTGACCAGATTGATGAAGCGAACCGTACCGGAGTTCTTGGCCTCGAGGTGAGAGGCGTCGGAGACGCGGCTGGCGGTTCCGCCGATGTGGAAGGTACGCATGGTGAGCTGCGTTCCAGGCTCGCCGATGGACTGCGCCGCGATGACGCCGACGGCTTCGCCCATCTCGACCATTTTTCCAGACCCGAGGTTACGGCCGTAGCACAGGATGCAGACGCCGCGCTTGGACTCGCAGGTGAGCACAGAGCGGATCTTGACCTTCTCGATACCGGCAGCCTGGATTGCGCTGGCGAGATCTTCGTCGATCTCCTGATTGACTTCGACGATGGTCTTGCCTTCGAAGTCCTTGAGCTTCTCGAGCGAGACGCGGCCGATGATACGGTCGCGCAGAGGCTCGATGGTCTCACCGGCTTCGATGATCGGCGTGACGTAGATGCCCTCGACCGTGCCGCAGTCATTGTGCGAGATGATGACATCCTGCGCAACGTCGACGAGACGGCGGGTGAGGTAACCCGAGTCGGCGGTCTTGAGCGCGGTATCGGCGAGGCCCTTACGTGCTCCGTGGGTCGAGATGAAGTACTGGAGAACGGTGAGGCCTTCGCGGAAGTTCGCCGTGATGGGGGTTTCGATGATTTCGCCTGAGGGCTTGGCCATCAAACCGCGCATACCGGAGAGTTGACGGATCTGCTGTTTGGAACCACGGGCGCCGGAGTCGGCCATGATGTAGATCGGATTCATGGCGCCGTCCTTGTCGGCCTGCTTCATGTTGTTGAACATGTCGTCGGCGACGCGCTCGGTGACGGTGGACCACATCTGGATGACCTTGTTGTTACGCTCACCGTTGGTGATGGCACCATCTAGATACTGCTGCTGAACGTTGATGACCTGCTTCTCCGCCTCGTGGACGACGGTGTACTTCGAGGCAGGAATAACCATGTCGTCGAGGCCGACGGAGAGGCCGGACTGGGTGGCGTACTTGAAGCCGAGGTCCTTGATCTTGTCGAGCGTCTTGACGGTGACTTCGAGGCCGAGGTTCAGGTAGCAGTAATTGATGAGCTGCCCCATTCCCTTCTTCTTGAGCAGGCCGTTGACGTAAGGCATCGCGTCGGGCAGCGCATCGTTGAGGATGGCGCGGCCGACGGTGGTCGAGATGAACTGGCGGTTGAACTCGACCGGCTCGGTGTGAGTGAGGTCCTGATCGTCGTACGCTGTGGTCATGTCGAGGACAGGGCCGGTGTAGCGCAGACGGATCGGGGTAAGGGTCTCGACCTGCTTGGCTTCGAGGGCCATGAAGACCTCTTCGATGTTGGCGAAGACGCGGCCTTCACCCTTGGCGTTGATCTTCGCCTTGGTGAGGTAGTAGATGCCGAGCACGAGGTCCTGCGTGGGCACCGTGATGGGCTGGCCGCTGGCGGGCGAGAGGATGTTGTGCGAAGCGAGCATCAGCACGCTGGCTTCGATCTGAGCCTCGGGCGAGAGCGGAATGTGGACGGCCATCTGGTCGCCATCGAAGTCCGCGTTGAAGGCGGTGCAGACGAGCGGATGGATCTTGATCGCCTTGCCTTCGACGAGCACCGGCTCAAACGCCTGGATACCGAGGCGGTGGAGAGTCGGGGCGCGGTTCAGCAGGACAGGGTGATCCTTGATGACCTCTTCGAGGATGTCCCAGACGATGGGGTCCTGCAGTTCGACCATCTCTTTGGCCTGCTTGATGGTGGTGCAGTGGCCGGTCTGTTCGAGGCGATGATAGATGAAGGGCTTGAAGAGCTCGAGCGCCATCTTCTTGGGAAGACCGCACTGGTGTAGCTTCAGCTCGGGGCCGACGACGATGACCGAACGTCCGGAGTAGTCGACGCGCTTGCCGAGAAGGTTCTGACGGAAGCGGCCCTGCTTGCCCTTGAGGGTGTCGGAGAGCGACTTCAGCGGACGGTTGTTCGCGCCACGCAGGACGCGGCCACGGCGGCCGTTGTCGAACAGAGCATCGACGGCCTCCTGCAACATGCGCTTCTCGTTGCGGACGATGACCTCGGGTGCGTGCAGGTCCATCAGCTTCTTGAGGCGGTTGTTGCGGTTGATGACGCGGCGATAGAGGTCGTTGAGGTCGGACGTGGCGAAGCGTCCGCCGTCGAGCGGCACCAGCGGGCGAAGCTCTGGCGGGATGACCGGGATCACGTCGAGGATCATCCACTGCGGCAGGTTGTCGGACTTGCGGAAAGCCTCGACGATCTTGAGGCGCTTGGAGTACTTGAGCTTCTTCTGCAGCGAGGTCTCGGTCTTCATGCGTTCGCGCAGCTCGATGGCAAGCTCGGTGATTTCGACGCGCTTGAGGAGTTCCTTGATCGCCTCGGCGCCCATCATCGCCTTGAAGCCGGAGGGGCGGTACTGCTGGTCGAGCTCACGGAACTTGGTCTCGTCCTTGATGACCTCGCGCTCCTTGACGGGCGCGTCGCCTGGATCGACGACGACGTAGGACTCGAAGTAAAGGACGGCTTCGAGCTCACGCAGCGAGATGTCGAGCAGGTGGCCGATACGCGACGGCAGGCCCTTGAAGAACCAGACGTGCGAGCAGGGACTGGCGAGCTCGATGTGGCCGAGGCGTTCGCGACGGACCTTCGAGAGCGTAACTTCGACGCCGCACTTATCGCAGATGACACCGCGGTGCTTCATGCGCTTGTACTTGCCGCAGAGGCACTCCCAGTCGGTGATAGGTCCAAAGATGCGGGCGCAGAAGAGGCCGTCGCGCTCCGGCTTGAAGGTGCGGTAGTTGATGGTCTCGGGCTTGGTGACCTCGCCGTGCGACCACGACATGATCGTTTCCGGCGATGCCAGCGAAAGCTTCAGA
>NZ_DATKQC010000023.1:0-4693 GCF_035532915.1 Edaphobacter sp. | reverse complement strand
TGCTCATAAAGGACACGATTGCACTTGCGCTCGGTCGTGACCAGCGCCGCACGGGCGGAGGAGAACTCCACGTTCGCCAATTCTTCAGCGACCGCGCCCAGGGCGCTGCCGGGTTCTCGCAAGACTACGGAATAAGTCGGTTTGCTTGAGGAACAGTCTTCCACGAGGACAATCTGAACTTTCGAGCCGTCCACAAGTTCGACCGGTCCGCGCCAATAGAGACCAAGCTTCGGGGAGCTGAAGGAACGAATGCCCGCATAGAACTCACCGATAATGTCGCGATCATAGACGCGCTCCGGGTTTACTCCGAATTGATCTGGCGCCGCGTGCCTGTCAGCACGTGGATGCCGCTCAGCTGCACTGCTGTGTGCGGTTACGGCAGGCCAGACCAGGGGCGCATTGACGATTTCAACGTCGCGCTGAGGAATTTCGTACACATTCTCGTCGTCGCGAAGGAAGAGGAAGTGCTTGATGCTGTAGCGCTTGAGGGGATTCGTGGTGATGTGCTTTGCAACCACGAGGAGCGCGTAGAAGAACGGGGTGTTCTGGTTTGGGTGATTGACCGTTTTACGGTAAGTCGCGATGTCTCCGCTGCTGAGCGTGGCCAGTCCGTTGACGTGGTGAGTGTGCCAGTTGCCCAAATGTTCGGTCTCCGGATGGCTGTGCTCAATCTGACGGAAGATGCGTTCCTGATGTTCGCCGTCCTGAAAGAAGCTGACAGGCGAACGGCTCGCCCTCGGCCCGGATTCGATCATCCCGGTGATGCGCAACCTGAGCTTGCCGCCGTTGTTCTCGAAGGTGCCGACGACACGGCCTCCGGTCTCATCCCGATCAAAACCGTCGCACTCGTCGAAGATGACCCGGAGCGCATCTTCCGGCAGGATCAGGCTGACGTTCCTCGTTGCGTGAATCTTCATTCGGTTTCTCGCTTTCCACATACCAGGCAGCCTTCCTGAGGAGCCAGAGTTATCCGCTGCAGCTGAAAATGTTTTGTGAAGGGATGGGTCGGCCGGTTACCCCAGACCACATAGTTCTCCTGAATCTGCGGCAAATGCTTCGGTCGCTCCGGGAGCGTCCGTGCGATGGCATCGAGCGCAAACCGGGTATGGAAGCTGGTGATGAACGAGATATCTACATTCAGGCCTGGCGAGTCCCTGATTTCGCTGATCTCCATGCCATAAAGCTTCTCCCGCTCTTCCTCAGACACTAAGTCGATCTCCCGGATGCCCTCGCGGTATTGGCTGCGCTCTAGCGTCCTTTCGAGGCATGCCAAACAGCCGCCCTCGCCGGGGCGATAGGAGAAAACCTCTCCACCGATGCCACGGGTGAAAACCTTGCCCACAACGAAAGGGGTCTGGGTTTCCACGCACAGCTGGTTCAGAAGGTATCGCGTCGGCTCATTGTCTGTGGCCAGAATGACTACGGTGCTTTGTTTCACCAGCTCTGCAAGGCCGACATACGTCATGATGTCTTCTTTGTACCCGTTGATGTTAATCGCTGGGTTGCGGTCGAGCAGGACATCAGCCAGCGCATCGATCTTGTCCTGGCCCACATAGCGCAGACCGCAGGCATGGCGAATGACATTCTCTACCTCAAGTTCTTCCTTGTCGAGCAGGAAGAAGTTGCGGATGCCGGACATCGCCAGTTGCAGCGCAACCTGGCTGCCGCCTGATCCGCAGCCGGCGACAAGGACGCTGGCCTCGCTTAGGAGGCCTACATCAAAGAGAGGCGCGATGCGTGTGAACAGCCGGTTATCATCGTTCATTCGATACTCCCTTCCAGCGTGGGCCACTGGCCGGTTTGCTGCCATTGGTCGTAATGCCGAAGCCATTGCCGTGCGAGTTCCAGCGTGGAAAAGACGGTGTGCTTGCCAGGATTCCATCCGCTCATCACTCCGTACATGCACAGCGCGCCATCCTTCCACCGATGGGGTGCGTCTTCGCGGATCGGAGACGCGTACACACGGGGGCAGCTATTGGGATATCCGTGGGGCAGCATTACTGTTAGATCGACGGGAGTTTCATCAGCCAGCTTCAATGGAAAACGGAACGCCAACTCGCGATCCTCAGTAATGGTGATGCGCTGCTCCTCCTGGTGATCTTCAAGTTCCTCAATCTCGTCAGCAATGCGCGTAGGAGGGATATCCGGAAAAAAGACAGATAATGGAACGAGGCAGGCAGTACGACGACCGTTGCGCTCGATGACGAACGATTCGCCGCGCATTACCCGATCCAGAATCTCACCGGGACCATTGCGCAATTCGGTCACTGATAGGAGTGCAAACTGGTAGTGCATCAGTGCATTAACTCCGCTCCTGGCCATCGGCCATTGCTGCGCCAGACCTCATACTTGTTCAGCCACTTCGCCGCCCGCTTCAGCACGAAAGTTAGATCGTGGCGTCCTGGATTCCACATATTCGGGTGCAAATAGCAAATCGTACCGTCGTTGTACCGGTGCCGACTATTCGGCAGGACCGGCTTGGTGATCCAGACCTTCGGCATCTGATTCGGGTAGTTCGGAAACGTGATGGTGGCGATGTAACTATTCTTCATCGGAGTTTGCAGCAGGGCCTTTACGTAGACCCCGCCGTCAGCGGTGGGATGGGCCTCCACAACAGCGAAATATGTTGCTGCCTGGGCAACCTCCACCTGGATGCGCCTAATATCCATGGTTTCGTCTCCTAGCCCTTTGCATACTCTCCGCCCAGATCTTCACGCATGGTCAAAGGCTTGCGCCCACCCGTTTCGGCGAAGTTGGATTGGTTTTTGGCTCGGACCTCGCCGTTTGGCAGGATTTCAATCTCCACTTCCTCCTCACGGTCCAGAATTGCTTCGAGTTCCGCGATAGTTGGCCTGCTCATGTTGTCCTCCATGGTCGTGCAATCGTGCGGTCGTGTAGTCACATTATCATTCAGCAATCGCCAGTGCAAGCTGTTAACTGTGAAAAACGTGGTCAAGGCGGATATTATTCGCCATATATTCGCCTATCCTGCTTTCATGACCAGCCAGGATCGCCGGCACCGTGTGTACATGTCGTTCCAGTGTCGCTGTGGCTGGCATTGCCAGTTCCTGGAGGAAGACCTGCAGACTCCCCTGCCTCGGAAACTCCGCTTCACATCGTCTGACAAAGTCGTCGAGCTGGTGCGGCGAGGTGGTGGGTTGTCGAACTTGGAGAGCCGGCAGGCGCTGGACCACGCGATCGAGATCGGACGGGGTGGCGTTTTCCTGAATCTGACAGAGGAACAGTGCGCCAAACTGAAACGTTGAGCGTTTCCTGCTGCTTTGCTTAACGGCAGGGATGAGATATGCATTGTGCCAGATCGGTGAACTGCCGCCCGTGCCCTACGTGGCAAGGTGTAAACTAATGCATCTCGATGATTTAGCAATTGAGCTCTCCGGTTGTGAACTAGCCACACGGGTTCGCCTGTCAGTCCCGGGGAACCGTTGTGATTTCAGCAATTTAGGAGAGCCCGCGCGTGAAGAGCCTCAAGCAACTTTGTCTGCCCAGGAAGAGTGTTTTTGACCGAGCCCGTCGCGATGTCGTTCTCGACCTGACCGACCTTATTGAGAACAAGATCGCCCCCGCGGATTTCTTCGAAGAGAATTGGCGCACTGATGGAATGAAGCGTCTGCTCAAAGAGGCATTCAGAAGGTTCGAAGGTGCCTCACAGCAAGGCGTTTTTGTGCTTTCCCAAGCCATGGGCGGTGGCAAGACCCACAATATGATCGCACTGGGGCTTCTTGCAAAGCATCCTGAAATTCGCAAGAAGGTCATAGGTGACCTCTACGACACGAAGGGCCTCGGCGAAGTCCGGGTTGTTGCGTTCACGGGGCGCGAGAGCGACGCCCCTCTCGGCGTTTGGGGAGCTATCGCCGAGCAGCTGGGCAAGAAGGAAACATTCAAGAATTACTACGCACCGCTGTCCGCACCTGGACAGACCGCCTGGATCAACCTGCTTCAGGGCCAGCCGACGCTGATCCTGCTCGATGAGCTTGCGCCGTATTTTGAAGATGCGAGGTCGAAGTCAATCGGTGATTCGAACCTCGCTCGGGTAACGACAACGGCCCTGTCGAATCTTCTTGTAGCTGTGGGCAAGGACGCGTTGGCGAACGTCTGTGTCGTCATATCCGATTTGAAGGCTACGCACAAGAGCGGCACAACGCAGCTCAACGAGGCGCTCAGTGACTTTGAGGCGGAAGTAGGCCGCGGAGCCATGACGCTTGAACCTGTGGGTCTAAATACTGATGAGATCTACCACATCCTACGCACTAGACTTTTTGAAAAGCTGCCGGATCAAGAGGACATCCGGGAGGTTGCACAGGAATACGCGCAAGCTGTTCGGGACGCTAAGCAAATGGACATCACCAGCGCCTCTCCTGAGAAGTTTGCGGCACAACTTGTCGAGTCCTACCCGTTCCACTTCGCCATTCGCGATCTCTATGCGCGCTTTCGCGAGAATCCTGGGTTCCAGCAAACCCGAGGACTGATTCGACTGATGCGGGTTATCGTAGCCCGGCTCTATGATCAGCAGAATGGCCGGGCGGATAAAGTCGCGTTAATCCACGCATATGACTTCGACTTAAACGACCGCGAGACCCTTGCTGAGATCGTCCAGATCAATCCCACTCTGGACAACGCGATCAGCCACGATATCGCCGCCAATGGTCAAGCGATTGCAGAGATCATGGATGCG
>NZ_DATKQC010000022.1:0-11048 GCF_035532915.1 Edaphobacter sp. | reverse complement strand
GAGCATCTGCGTCGCCGTGATGACGGGCTTGCGATACTCGGCGGCGCGGCGGATGATCTCGACGTAGCCGCCATCGCCATCTTCACTGAGACCGGCATGACCGCCCGCCTGCTCTCCAAATACCACCCCGAGCCGCCCATCTTCGCCCTCTCGCCCTTCGAGAAGGTCATCAACCGCTCCATGCTGCTCTGGGGCACCTACCCCATCCTCTGCGACCGCTTCCGCGATACCGACAAGCTGGTCAACATGGCCGAAGAGGTCCTTGAAAAAGGAGGCCACGTCCAGCCTCGCCAGATCGTAGGCATCGTCGCCGGAACCCGCACCAAGTCCGGCGCAACCAACTTCATGCGTCTGCACATGGTCGGCGACCGCGACACGACACCCACCAAAGCCAAGCCCAAATCCAAGCTGAAAAAGAAAAAGTAATCTCAACCAAGAAAAAATGAGGGATGGGCATTAGCCCATCCCTCATTTTGTTTATAGCTCTTTCCTTCAGGTGCAGCTTCCTTCGTTTGTCGGGTGCAACTTCCTTTATTTGTCATTCCCGAAGGGAATCTGCGTTTTGCTCGAATCACCAAAACTACATCTGGAGGAGAACCGCTCGAATCGACGTTCTACTTATATTCCCCAGCAAAGCGGTCCGCAGCTTGATTCATCTCTTCCGCCGAAGCAGCATGAGAGAACAGAATCACTCTGTATCGGAACGTCGCGCTCTTCCCTTTGTCGATGGTGAAATCAAACGCCGTCTGTGAAGGATCGAAGATCTTCCGCCCCAGCGGGTTCGCGGCAAAAAGTCCATAGCCGCGAGCATGCCAATAAGTCGGATAGCCGGGGTTCGTCGGGTTGTCGATGATCGCAATCGTCTCCGTCTTTCCGTCCGCGTTGGTGCCGGTCAGCTCGCACCAGCGCCCCCGCGTCGACCAGACGGCATCGCCCTTCTTGCCCTCACTGGTCAGATACACTCCGGTCGCACCCGCGGTATTCCCGGCATCAACCTTCGTCGGACGCCCATTGGCATCGGAAAAGATGCCGCCCTTCTCCGTCGCCGACTCCAGAAAATGCGCGACCCGAATTCCGAGCACGCCTTCCTTGTCGTCGTTGAAGACCACCTTATCGAGCGCATGCAGCGTGGTGACGAAATCGATCACCCGCTCATCGCCAGACTGCGAAAACACATAGCGAGTCGTCTCGTTGATGATCTTCTGGTCCTTGCCCGTGACCCATACCGAATCAGCCGTCAGCTCACCATGATCGCGCCCGCTCTTCGCAGAAACGATCTTCTCCAGGTAGATACTTCCCATCTTTTCGCGGTTCTCAGGCTTGATCGCGTCTGAATTATTCCAGAAGTCGAACCCATTCACATTGCCATAGTTGAACCAAAGACCAGCGTGGTGCGGATGGTCGACGCGCTCGCCCGCTCGCGGAGCCAGCGGATACCCGCGCGTCACCGTCACTCCATCCGCCGCAATCAGCGGGAACAGCACAGGCTTCTTCAGCGTCGTCGGCCACACATACGAGGTGAACGGCTTGCCATCGATGGTGACATCGACGCGCCGCCCTGCCTCATTCTTCGTAACCTCAACGCCGTGCCCTGCATCCTTGGCAAAAACCTGAGCCGAGCTTCCCAGTCCAACCATAGCCATCACACCGTACAAGACCAGCTTATGCATGCACCTTTCCCCCCGCCATCACCTGCTGCGTCTTGTCGTCGAAGGTCACCTTCTCCCCCGTCTGGATGGCGGCAATATTCATGCACAGCGCGATCGAGTGGCTATACCCGGCCTCGATATCCGCATTGGGCGTCTTGCGCGACCGCACGCACTCCATCCAGTTGCGCATGTTCGCCGAGGTCTCGGCATCGACATGCGTGCCAAGGCCTGTCTCCATCGCCTCCGCATGCTCTACGAGCGGAAAGCTGGGCAGCAGGTTCGGCTGCATCTTCATCTCCGCAGCCGACTTCGCTGTCAACCCGCCCGTCGGAGTCACCGTCTGCTTCGACATATCCAGCATCCCGCCATTCGAGTAGTAGAGTTCCTTCACGCCACCAGCCGAATTCGTGAACCGCGAAGTATATTGCACCTGAAACCCCTTCGACAGATCATCGAGCGGGCCATAGTCGAAGACCGCCGTCATCGTGTCCCAATTCTTGCGGCCGTCCTTCCACAGATAAATGCCGCCATTGGCCACGACGCTGCGCGGGTGCGGCAGACCGCTGAACCAATGCACGGTGTCGATCTGGTGTACCAGCCACTGGTCGGGAATCCCCGAGGAGTAAGGCCAGAACAGACGGAACTCAAGATACTTCCGCGCATCGAACGGCTCATAGGGACGGTTCATCAGGTACCGCTTCCAGTCCGTATCCTGCTCCTTCAGAAGAGGCACAACGTCCGGCCTGCGCCACCGGCCTGGCTGATTCACGTTCCACGTCATCTCCACCATCACGATGTCGCCGAACCTGCCTGACTTGATGTACTCCGCCGCCTTCATATAGCTGGGAGTGCTGCGTCGCTGCGTTCCCACCTGCACAATCTTTCCCGTCTTATGTACGGCCGCGCGAAACAGCCGTGCGTCTTCCATGGTGTGTGCAGTTGGCTTTTCGACATACGCATCGCGTCCGGCGTTCACGGCCTCGGTGCCATGCCGCGCATGCTGGAAGTCTGCAGTCGCCACCAGTACGGCATCGATATCCTTACGCGCATACAGCTCGTCGTTGTTGCGCACCGAAGCGATCTGGTTGCCACTCAGCTTCTGAATATAGGCAGCGCCCTCCTCGCGCCGCCGGTTCCAGATGTCCGACACGGCAACGATCTCGAAGTTCATGTCCTTGGAATTGGCCTGAAACGCAGGGATCAGGGCGCCCTTCATCCGGTCGCCGCAGCCTACGATGCCGACCTTCACCCGGTCATTCGCACCAACGATGCTGGCGTAGCTGGTCGCATTCCACGAGACGGCGGTAGCCGCCAGCGCCGAACTGCCTATCTTCAAGAAATTTCTTCTGTTCGTATCCTGCGATGCCATGCATATCTCCTCATACATTGGTTGTGCCGCTTAGTGCTTGAATCCACCCTCTCTCAAAACAGGGCTCTCAACCCTGCGCTAAGCCCATCGGCCCAATGGGCTTCTGTTGGCTGGAAATAGTTTCCGCAAGAGAGGCGTTTCCATCAGCCAGCGAAGTGTACACAACTTTGAAGTGGTCTGGCCACCATCCATTTCCTCACCCGAAAAGAAGAGGAAATTTCATCGACTTACGAGTGGCAAAAAAATGCACATGTGGGTAATCGCATGGACATCTTCCAGCGACTCGTCGGAGCGGCAATAGCCGATTCGTCAAATTTCCCTTGAAATCGGCGAATCCGCAGTTTGGCGACCCAAATGCTTACTAACTGAACGTCGGTCGTGATTTGTACCTAATCTTCTTTTGAAGGACTTTCAATGCTCTCTCTGCCAGGAACTCTCCGGACCCGTAAATCGACCATCCTCAAAGCCGCTCTCTTTACCCTCTGTGCTGCCGTCCTTACCCTGGTTGTGCCAGCCACGCTGCACGCCTCGCCCATCACCTACAACCTGACTCTCACTCCCGGTGCCGGCTCCCCCTATGGCGGTACCGGAACGATTACACTCAACAGCGCCGTCCCCTCGACCGGGCAGGTGGACTACACCCAGGCCAACGGCGGCCTGCTCGATGTCACCTTCAACATCGACGGACAGAACTTCTCGCTCGCCGGGGCAACCGGAACCACCCTCGTCCGCTTCTACGACGGTCAGATCAACGACATCACTTTTTCTGAGACCATTGGCACCACTCCGGAGCGCTTTACTCTCGATTCCACCGGGGGCTATGCCTTCTACTACAACGATGGCCAGGCTGCATCCTACGGAACCTTCACCGTCTCCGGCACCTCCGGCACCTCTCCGTCTCCTGTTCCCGAGCCTTCGTCGCTTCTGCTGTTTGCCACCGGCCTTATCGCGGCGGCAGGCCTGCTCTACTTCCGCATGGGCGCGCAGACCGCCAGCCCAGAGAGCTGCTAACGAGATCTCATCCAGGCCGCAACCGGCCTGATGAGTTGCAGTACCTGTAAAACCTTTGCGCATGGCCGCCTCTCATGGAGGCGGCCATTTTTTTTGGCGTGCCCTCAAAAGTTCGTCGCAAGGAACTCACACGCCCTGCTCCCGTACAATCGCATTCTATGGGCCGTATCCGCATCCTCTCTGACCTGGTAGCCAACCAGATAGCCGCCGGAGAAGTCGTCGAACGTCCCGCCTCCGTCGTCAAAGAGCTGCTCGAGAACTCCATCGACGCCGGAGCCACCCGTATCCGCATCGAGGTCGAAGCCGGTGGCCGCAAGCTCATCCGCATCGCCGACAACGGCCACGGCATGGTCAAGGACGACGCTCTGCTCGCCTTCGAGCGTCACGCCACCTCGAAGCTTCGCACCTCCGATGACCTCCTCTCCATCTCCACCCTCGGCTTCCGCGGCGAGGCGCTGCCTTCGATCGCCAGCGTCTCCCGCCTCACCCTTGAGACCCGTGCGCCTGAAGAAGCAGCCGGAACCCTCGTCGAGATCGCCGGAGGCAACATCCTTCGCGTCGAAGAGGCCGGTCTTCCCGCCGGAACCACCATCACCATCCGCGACCTCTTCTTTAATACGCCTGCGCGCCGCAAATTTCTCCGCTCCGAGCAGACCGAGCTCTCGCACATCGCCTCTCTGGTCACCAACTACGCGCTTGCCCATCCCACCAAACACTTCGAGCTGCACAACACCACGCAAGCTCTTCTGGTAGCGCCAGCGGTCAGCAACAGCGCCGAACGCCTCTTCCAGATCTTCGGCCGCGAGACCTCGGGCCTCATGCTCCCGACCACCGCCGAGATGGACTTCACCCGCGCCGGCCTCCCCGAGCCGCCGCCGTGGAAGCGCGAGCAGGACTACACCCCGCCCGATCCCGGCTACCTTCGCATCACCGGCTTCGTCTCCAAGCCCGAGCTGCAAAAGCTCAATCGCAACTCCGTCTACGTCTTCGTCAACCACCGCCTCGTGCGCGATAAGCTCGTCCTCCACGCGCTCGGCGAGGCCTACCGCAACATCATCCCGCCAACGTCGTTCCCGGTCGTCCTGCTCTTCCTCGAAATGCCGCCGCAGGAGGTCGACGTCAACGTCCATCCTGCAAAGACCGAGGTCCGCTTCCGCCAGTCCAGCTTCGTCCATGACTTCATCCGCGACACCGTCCGCACCACGCTCATGCAGAGCCGTCCCGTAGCCAGCTTCGCCGCCGCCCTGCACAACACTCCCCACGCCAGCGCCTCGCTTCTGATCGATGTAAGCCCGCTGTCGAATGGCCCGTCACAACCCGTATTTGAGCCAAATGGGCAGCCACAGTCCGAAGCCGATCCCACCGCAACCGACGTCGCGCTATTCACCCTCGCCGCTCCGCAGGTCCCCGAATCTCCAGGCCGCCTCGCTTTTCCTGAAGCGCAGGTCCCCGTGGGCTACGAGGCCCCCACCCCCAACGAGAGCGAGACCCTCAACGCGCTCGCTACACTGAAGCCACTCGGTCAGCTCCGCGACTCCTTCATCCTCGCCGTCAATGACGAAGGCCTCTGGATCGTCGACCAGCACGTCGCCCACGAGCGCGTCCTCTTCGAAAAGATCCTCCGCGAACGCGAGGTAGAAAAAGTCCAGCGCCAGCGCCTGCTGATGCCGGTGCTGATCGATCTTCTCCCCGCCCAGATGGTCTCCTTCGCCCGCCTCGCCGACGAACTCGACCGCAACGGCTTCGAGGCCGAGCCCTTCGGTCCCAACACTATCGCCATCAAGGCCGCGCCCGTAGGCCTCGAAGGCCGCGAGCTGGAACGAATGCTCGAAGAAGTCCTCGCCGTCCCCGACCGCGAGCAGCAGGCGGAGAACTCCGAGACCCGCCGCCGCCGCATCGCCGCCAGCATCGCCTGCCACGCCGCCATCAAGATCAACATGCCCCTCGACCCCGCAAAGATCGACTGGCTCCTCGCCGAACTGGGAAAGACTGAGCATCCCACAAGCTGTCCGCATGGCCGCCCCATCGCATTGCGCTACTCGCATAAAGACATCGCCAAAGCCTTTCAGCGGATATGAGGGAGTGCTCAGAGCAGAGTGCCCATTTCCCGTTTGCTTAAGCGCAGGGCTTCAGCCGTCCCGTAACCCATCTCCCGTTTTGCTTAAGGGCACGGCTTCAGCCGTGCCGTAACTGCTCTGTCTGAATGGGGCTTTAGCCCCTGAGGTACGGTTTCGTGGATACGGTCTATTCCGCAACCTGCTCCGTCCACACAATCCAATCCTTGACATTGCTGGTAAACTTTAAGCAGTGCAGAAGAGAGAGACCCGGCCAGGCTGGGTGTTCGTTTTAAAACTGGCCTCGATGGAAGTCCAGACTTAAACCTTCTGGTTCCAAGACTTTAGGACTAAAGTAGGATGGGGGGTACATACCTGCCAAGGCTTCAACGCCCCCAGACCGACTCTCGACCTTGAGTATTCTTATAAATGTGCGGTGGGGTTCAGCGAATAGATCGCCTACCCTCTCCGTCGAACCAAAGATCATCAGATCGTCCTTCTTCAGCTCAGGCCGAAGAATTGCTGTCGCGCGGTAGTTTCGCCCCAGCAGGAAGGCAACACCTTGAGTAACCTAAGCACCTCCACGGCCGACCAGCTCGCCGCCGCCCGCCTCACCCATTGGCACCAGAACGCCGAGCCCATTCTCACCATCAACATGCTTCGCGACTGGCTCAACGCCTCCGGCCTGGTCCTCTACACTCCCCGCGCCCAGCAGATCCCCTCCCCCGCGCCGTCCTTTGTGGAGGCGATTCTTGGCACTCCCAACGCCGCACCCACGCTGGCCGAGACCGACGAGCCGCGCAGCCTGCTCGCCCGCCTCATCGCCGACGGCGGAGCCGTTCCTCTCAATCTCCTCGGCAACCCCACCGGCACTGGCACCGAGACCCCCGACTTCATCGTCTCCCCGCTCGCCTTCCCGTATATCTTTACCCTGCGCGGCGACAAGGCCTGGAAGCAGCCCCCCACCACCAGCGGAGCCGCCAAGGTCTCCCCGCTCGCGTTGGCCACCTACAACGTTCTGGTCGAGCGCATCACCATGTCGGCCTACGATCTCGCCACCCAGCTCGGCAAAGAAGTCACCGAGGCGGCAGTTCTCCGCGCCCTCACCGAGCTCTGGCAGCACCTCCGCGTTCTGCCGATTCCGCAGCCCGACGGCGCAGCCACCCTCTGGGAGCTGACCACCACTCGCTTCACCAAGCAGATCAAGGCCGGAGCCAACGCAGGCCAGCCCACCGCGCTCTCGGCGCTCACCTCTCTCTATCTCGGTCAGGCCATCGTCGCCACCGAAGACGATGTCGAAACCTTCCTCTCTCCGCTGGCCGGGCGCTCGCGCATCCGCGACGTGGTGCACGCGCTGATGTCGGCGCGTCAGCTCGAGACTATCGCCATCGAAGGCCGCACCGTTCTCCACGTCAACGGCGACCTCCCCGAGTTCCTCGCCGTCGCCCTGCCTGCTTCGGAAGAAGGAGAGACCATCGACGTGGCTGCTGAAGGCGAAGGCGAGTCCGAATCCGGCGAGTCCGAATCCGGCGAGCGCATCAAGAAGTTCATTCCCAAGCCGCGCAAGACCGGTACCGGGTATATCGCCAAACCTGGCGCAAAACCATACTCCTCGGAAGCCTCCGGCCGCGAGCGTCGCCCCTTCACCCGCGAGTCCAACCGTCCCGACCGTCCCAGCTTCACCAAGCCGTGGGCAGAAGAGAAGGCTGACCGCCTCGCAGCATCTCGCACGCCCTCGAACGTAGGCGGCGAAGACGAGATAGGCTCCAGCGAGCGCCGTCAGGACACACCTCGCCCCTACACGCGGAAGCCCAGCTTCGACCGGGAAGGGAAGCGCCCTTACACCCCGAGGCCGTCCTTCGGCAGCAGGCCAGCCTATGGCAGCAAGCCCAGCTTCGGCAGCGACCGGCCAGCCTTCCGCCGCGACAGCGAATCAGGCGATGCCCGCCCCCCGCGCAAGACCTTCTCCGGCCCCGGAAGCTTCGACCGCAGCGACAGCCGCCCACCTCGCCGCGACTTCGGAGATTCACGTCCGCCACGCCGCGATTTTGGCGACTCCCGTCCGCCCCGTCGGGACTTCGGAGATTCCCGTCCCCCGCGCCGTGAGTTCACTCCGCGTCCCGAGGGCGGCAACGACAGCCGTCCCCCGCGCCGAACCTTCGGCGACAAGCCCGCCTTCGGAGGCCCGCGCACCCCCGGCAGCTTCAGCCCTCGTCCTCCCCGCGAAGGGGGAGCACCCCGTTTTGGCAGCAAGCCCGCCTTCTCGCGCGACCGCGATGACCGTGGCGGCGAGCGAAGTGGACGAGGCGAGCGCCCAAGCGGACCGCCCTTCCGCAAGTTCGACGCTCCCCGAGGCGACCGCCCTGCGCGGTCCTTCTCGGATCGTCCAGCCTCTGACCGCCCGGCTCGTCCGTTCTCCTCCGATCGCGGCGATCGTCCTGCTCGGCCGTACTCCTCCGATCGTGGCGACCGCCCATCTCGTCCTTTCTCCTCGGATCGCGGAGACCGTCCTGCTCGGCCATTTTCTTCGGACCGTCCCGCCCGCCCCAGCCGCCCCGAAGGTTCCGGCGGCTACGCTGGCAAGCCCTCCGGAGGTTTCGGAGCGAAGAAGCCCTACGGAAAATCCAGCGGTGGCTATGCCGGAAAATCCACCGGCGGCAGCTTCGGCGGCAAGAAGCCTTACGGCAAATCTGCCGGGGAAAATTCCGGCAAACCTGTCAATACCTTCGATAAGTTCAAGGGCAACAAAAAACCCTTCGGAAAGCGGGCCCCAGCGCGTAAATTCAAACCTGAAAAAGGTGGCTCCGCCGAATGACGCTTTCCCCCGCAACCCCGCAGCCTGAGCAAGCCAAACGCCAGCGGCCCGTCATCGCCATCGACGGCCCCGCTGGCGCGGGCAAAAGCACCCTCGCCGCGCATCTTGCCCGCCGCTTCGGCTTCCTCAACCTCGAAACCGGGGCGATGTATCGCGCGCTTGCGCTCAAGGCCATCGAAAACGACTTCGCCTTCGACGAGGAAGCGCCCCTGCTGGATCTGGCCAGCCACACCCACATCACGCTCGAGCCGCAACTCGAAGGCAACCGCGTGCTGCTCGACGGGATCGACGTCTCCCGCCGCGTCCGCGAGCAGGACGTCACCTCCGCCGCCTCGCAGATCTCGATCCACCACAATCTCCGCGCCTGGATGGTGCTCCAGCAGCGCGCTCTCGGCCAGAAGGGCGGGGTGGTCATGGAAGGCCGCGATATCGGCACCGCCGTCTTCCCCGACGCCGAGGTCAAGATCTTCCTCGACGCCGCCCCCGAGGTCCGCGGCAACCGCCGCTTCCGCCAGACTGTTCCCACAGCGCCTTCGGTCGTCGAGCAGAATGCAGACCGCCAGACCCCGGAGCCGCAGTCAGCCGAGCAGCGGCGCGCGGCCGAGGAAGCCATCCTTCGCGACCTGAAAGAGCGCGACTACCGCGACCGCCACCGCGCCGAATCGCCGCTCAAGCCCGCGGCCGATGCGGTCATTCTGGACTCCACGGCCATGACCCTCGAAGAGGTCCTGAAACGGGCCGAAGAGATCGTTCACGCCCATCTTCCAGCCGATAAATAGCTTTGTTTGCCTCATCAAAAGGAATGCACCGAAAATAGTGCACCCAAACTATTAATCTCATTTCGTCAAAAAAACTTGCCAGGTGTGCTAACCTTCTCACATCGTTTGAAACAGATTGGTTTTCTGCAGCGCTAGCCAATGTAAGAACCCCGATTTGGATCTACGTAACTCAATGCAGTACAAGGAAAGAAGCAATGGAACAGGGAACAGTGAAGTGGTTTAACGATGCAAAGGGGTTTGGCTTTATCAGCCGTCAGAACGGCGAGGATGTATTCGTACACTACTCGGCGATCAATTCAAACGGTTTCAAAAGCCTTCAGGAAGGCCAGGCCGTACAATTCAACGTGGTCAAGGGACCCAAGGGATGGCAGGCGTCTGACGTCCAGCCTCTCTAGTCTTTAGAGCACCACAGTAACAAAGATTTGCGAAGGGGACGGCTCAGGCTGTCCCCTTTCCGCGTTTAAGACCGTCCCCTCCGGGTTCTCGCATTTAGTCGCGAAAATGAATCAGACCTGTAAACCCAAATCCGGACTTAGGTCCTTGTTCCTGAGACTTTGGGTACATCGGTCCGGGGGAGGGGGGAACCGCAAATGCACATCGGCCCGCCAACCGAAATCCGCTGCTATCCTTCCCCCAAGGTAAATTTTTAGATGACCTCCGCGACCAAACCTAAGCCGTCCGCTGCCTCCGTTGTCGGAGCTACTACAGCGCTCGTCCTGCTCACCGCGCTCAACTTCGTCAATTACATCGACCGCTACATTCTTCCCGGCGTTCAGGAGCAGATCAAGGGCGAATTCCACACTACCGACGCGCAGATCGGCTCGCTCACTCTCTGGTTCATGCTCGCCTACATGCTCACCTCGCCCATCACCGGCTGGCTGGGCGACCGCTTTCCGCGCAAGCCGATGATCGTCATCGCCGCCCTCTTCTGGAGCGGCATCAACTTCTTCACCGCCACTGTCCACTCCTACGACTCGCTCAACATCCGTCACGCCACGCTCGGTGTCGGCGAAGCCAGCTTCGGTATCTTCGCGCCCGCCATCCTTGCTGACTTCTACCCCGAAGACCAGCGCAACCGCGTCCTCACCATCTTCAACGTCGCCATCCCTGTAGGCGCGGCGCTCGGCTACCTCATCGGAGGCACAGTAGGCGAGCATCACGGCTGGCGCATGTCCTTCATCGTCTCCGCCGTTCCCGGAGTCATCATCGCTCTGCTCATCGCCTTCTTCATGAAAGAGCCGGCCCGCGGAGCCAGCCAGCACGACAAGGCCAAGCTGAAAAAGGACACCGTCCTTACCTTGCTCAGGAACAAGGCGTATCTGGCCTCCATCCTCGGCTATGCCGCTGTCACCTTCTCGCTCGGCGGTATTT
>NZ_DATKQC010000021.1:0-4099 GCF_035532915.1 Edaphobacter sp. | reverse complement strand
CCTTTGGAATGCGAAGCGGCTGGATAAAATCCTTGTAGAAGGTCCTGTTGCTATAGGCAATGATGGGCGGTACACAACGGAAATGCTCACGTAGCATGACCTTGTGCGCCGCAAATACGGTGGACGCCACGTCGTATAGCGATTTCTCCGGGGTCAGTACCGCCGCATACGGTTGGTCGGACAAGAACCGGTCCTTCAGTTCCTGAATGCGCACCGCGGCGATAAAGCCGCCATCAGGCGAGACCTGCTTGTCGTCACCTACGACCAGAATCTTCTTACCACGAAGTACCGCCGGCAGAGCCCATAGGTCCGACTGGCTGGCCTCGTCCACGATGATGAGATCGAAACTACCTAGTTGAGCTGGCAAAGTTTCAGATACCTTCGCATGACTCATGACCCAGCACGGGACTGCACCCTGAGCGTCATGCATCGCCTTCTGCGCATCGCGCCGATGCCGGGTGGCGTTCGGGCCGGTCCCCTGGCCTATGCGCCGAACGGCGGTGCGGTAGGTTTCGAGCGCAGACAGGACTCTCGGGGAGGCGCCCAGCTTCGTGGACAGCCAGGCGGCGCTCGAGACAAGGTTCTCGTATAGCTTCGCCAGGCCCGCCTCCAGATCGCGCCGCCGCGCCGCAAGGGTCTGAAGTTCCTGGCGTGCCTCAATCGAGTTCAAATGGGTCTTCACACGCGCCCAGTTCCAGGCCTCCCGCCAATCGACAGGGAAGGCATGGTCTTCGCCTGTGCTCTCGACCGCCTCTCCGCGCACCCTTGCCGCGAGTTTTGCTGCACCCGAGCGCTCGATACGCCCAGCCAGTTCATTCACAATGCCGATGTCATGGCTGAGCGCTTCCACGCGGCGAACTTCTTGCACTAGTTCGGAATACCGCGCCACGATGCGTTCGGTCAGGTATTTGCTGCTTCCCAAATGCTGTTCGACGAAGGCGCGCAACTGTACTGAGATAGGACCGGACGTGCCAGCGAGTTTCTCCTGCAGCGTAGCCAACTGGGTGGCCGCCTGTGCCAGCTCGGCCCGGGTTAGATGAGCACGCAGATGCTGGCGCACCTCCCCCAACTGTGCCGAATTGCCGCGCAGTTGCTGATTCGGCGGGTTGGCGAAAACACGCTCTGCGAGCGTCGGCAGATGAGCATCGTGATTCATTGCCAGGCGATGGGCTTTGCGCGCGTTGATAGATACCATCTCGATACGCCGCAACGCCTGTACACCACCCTCGACGGTTGGGATAGAAAGAAGCTCCGCAAACTCGTTCCAGCGCACGCTGAACGACAGCACTTGTGCGTGCAGTCTGATGTATCGCTGAACATGCATCCAGTCCTCGCCATCGGCAGGCGCCAGTCCCGCGACGCGAATGGCAGACACGTGTTGTTTAACGCCGCCACTGCTGAAGCTCAGCAATCCGAACGGTTTGCCTGACTGCGCGCCGCGGTTGACGGCTTCATGAGCCTTCGGCTCCACCAATGCAGGTTCCGGAACATCGACAGGGCGTTTCATGAATTCCGCCCGTGCTTCAATGAGGACGTCGATTTCGCTGAACAGCGCCTCCAATGCCTGCCGTTCGCTGGCAAAGGCCTGTTGGCTGCACTTCTTTCGCAACTCGGCGGTCCAGACTTCTCCTGTGTCCTCCAGTTCTTTGGCGAGGCTGGCGGCCGCCTCCACCTGGCTCAGGAGCTTTCGCGCCAGGTCTAGCACTTCGGGTGTTGTTGCCCTTAGAGCGAGAAGCCCACCCTTGGCCTCAGCCGCTTCAATTTCACGCATGCCGACGAGAACGTCATGCAAACGTCCAACATCGGCCGCTGGCAGCAGAGCCGCGCTGGACGGGATGCGTGCCGCGGCATATACGAGGTCTTTACCCAGTCGGCGCCTCGCTTCACGCAAATGAGCGGCCTCGGTTCCACTGAGCGGCGGAGTATTTTCCGCATCCAGCGACAACACGTCGTCGAACCAGGAATACTTGTCGGTACCGGATAGGACCAACTCGGCCATTTTCTGGGCGCGCATCGGTACGCCATCTACTTCGACCTCGGACAATTGCGACACGGCGATGTCGTCTACACGTCGATCGATGGTCGCCAATTCCGTGTGCGCGCGATCGATGGCGCTGCGATACGTCTGAATCTGGGTCTTCACAACATCCGGATTCAGTTGGGACACATTGTGAATGATGGCTTCGATGGATGACTGGAACTGGCGCATGCCCTCGCGATCTCCCGCCAGCAAGGCGACGGTCAGCGGCCGCACCTCCTCGGGAATCTTCGATTGCAGGACTTCCAGCGCCTGCTCCCCCTTTGCGGTGACGAGCACTTTCCGTCCCGTCGCCAGGTAATGGCAAACGATGTTCGCGATGGTGTGCGTCTTGCCTGTACCCGGCGGCCCTTGGACGGCAACACCACTGGAGCGCTCCAATTGCTCGACGATGGTGATCTGTTCATGGTTGTACGGCAGCGGAAAGAACAATTCCTGCACTTGACCATTGGAGCCGGAACCGGAACCACCCGACAGGCCCCGAAAAGACACTGGTTCGTAGTTCGTCAACTCATCCGATGGCGGTGTCACCAAGGCCAAAGGCCCGAGCGGAATCGCGCCACCATCTCCGAGCCGCGCTTTCAGACGTACGATATCCTCGTGTAGGTAATTGTTTGATCGTGGCCGCGACAGCACCACCCAAGCATCCGACACCACCAGGGCATCCGCTGCGCCGGGAAAGCCGGTTGCGCCAGAGACATACCGCCCCTGTTCATGGAGATTGCCCGCGATCAGCTTGAGAATAGGCTCAAAGCTGCCAACGTCGAATGGCGAAATGGGGCGGTCGGCGCTTCTCGCCAAGCTTTCTTTCGCGGCTTTTTCGACTTCCGCCGTGCTGCTCAGATGGCACGCGGCGAATGCATCGAACTCAAAACGCGGATCCACGGACCGGGGACGTAACTCGATGGCGAGTGTCCGCTCATCCAGCGACACCTCGACGGCCTGAGTCAGCAGTGGATATTGAAACTCCACGACCGACCTGCCGGCGCGTTCTTCGTAATTTATCTTCCAGGCGCTGACGCCGATACCCCAAACCAGTTCATGCGGCTTGGCGGTTTCCTCGGCCTCCAGCTGATGCTTGATGGCGAACAGGTCGCCATAGAGACCAATAGTTCTGCGCCGCGGCTTTTCACCTTCCGCCCAGGCGGTCCATAGGGGCGTGTATTCGGCGAGGGTCCGCTGCAGGGCGGCCCGGATTCGGCGCTCGTCGGCCGTCGATTCTTCGGGGGTCCGACCAGCGGACGCTACGGCGAGACGGTGCTTGAGCGTTATCTCATTGATGCGCGGGGCTTGGCCGGTGGGTTCGGCATCAATAATGATCAGATCTCTCAGCTTCTCCTCGGATAAGGCTGGAGGTTGCAGTGCTTCAAGCCGTGCCACGCGCAGCCAGATGTGATCTCCTTCGATTTTGATATCGAAGTCGACTCCCGGCAGTCCCTGGAGGTCAGGACGGGTCCTCTTGAAACCCTTGTGACCAGCGAGGTTGAAGCCGCGCGGGTCTATGTCCTTGGCTTGCTCGAGGACGTAATCAAGCAGCTTGCTGAGCAATTGATGCGCGCTCACGCGGGCACTCGCTTCTTTCTGGGCGCAACAGGTGGCTTCGCTCTCGGCAGAGATTTAATCGACGCAATACCATGCTGTTCGCAATATTCGAGCACGATGACTTCCAGCATATTCGACAAGCTGCGGCGGTCTGCTTCTGCAGCCGCTGTGAGCATGCTCTTGATCTGCGGGTCGACCCGCAGGGTCAGAGTCGCCGTCTTGGTTTGGCCGCGAGACACATGCTGCTCCTGGCTGAATTTGCTCATGGAACGCAAAGCGACTGCGTTTTGCAGTCAGAGTACGAGGAAATATCGGGCGGCGCAACCTCACGCGAATGGCCTGCTATATACGTCGCTAAACGTTATTCTCGGTCTATCTGGCCTTACTTTCCGCACCTCGCGTGAGTCAAATAGAACGAATTTCCGATTGATTTCGGCTTGTGGTTAGGGTTTCGTGCGTGGTGCTTCGGCGTCGATAAGCTTTTCGGTTTCGTTCCCCCACGCCTGCATGAGCTTCCTC
>NZ_DATKQC010000020.1:0-5086 GCF_035532915.1 Edaphobacter sp. | reverse complement strand
CCCGCGCAGTGTATCTCAGAAGCGGTTCCCGGCAAACCATAGCGCGGGTGCTGCGGGATGACGGCCTGTGCTGAGTGTATCTCAGAAGCGGTTCCCGGCAAACCATAGCCCGTATTTCGCGGGGCGACGTGGGACAACTAGTGTATCTCAGAAGCGGTTCCCGGCAAACCATAGCGGACCTGGCGGGGGTCCGCGCCCTTGAAAAAGTGTATCTCAGAGTAAGCGTCAGGCTGAGGCCGTATTGACAGGAGAGTTGTAGGTGTCCACCGGTTTGTGAAGTGGACACTTATGGTCAGAGACTATCGATTGATTTCGTCGGCGAAGATGCCCAGGGTCTCTGCCTTGTCGATGGCCTGGTCGAGGCGGATGAGCAACTGCAGTAAGGTTTCTCCTTTTCGGCGCCGCAGCATGGCCAGGTTATAGTGGTCCTCCGAGGCAACCGCCCCGCACCCGACGGGTTCCATCACGCCCACGGTGATTTGGCCGTCATCAATCAGCTCGGCGATGTGGGACAAGGAGGGAGCCTCGGCGCCGGTAGGCGTTTCAACGGCAGGGTCGCCTACGCGGCGGGCTTGCTTACGGCGGGGGCGTTTGGGGTGATCTTCCATGGCAGCAACTCCTCGATGCGGTTGATGGGATGGTCAGCGATGCGCGAGAGCACGTCGCGCAGGTAGCTTTCCGGGTCGAGACCATTCAGTTTCGCCGTACCGATCAGGCTATAGAGAGCTGCAGCGCGCTCGCCGCCCGCATCTGAGCCTGCGAACAGATAATTCTTCCGTCCCAGGGCCACCACGCGCAGCGCCCGCTCGGCAGTGTTGTTGTCGATCTCCAGGCGGCCGTCGTCCGCGTAGCGCGTGAGCGCCGACCAGAGGCTGAGCGCATACTTCACCGCCGCCGTTGTGTCCGACTTGCGCGACAGCCTGGGTAAACAGCTTTCCAGCCACACTTTGAACGATTCCAACAGCGGCCGCGCTCTTGCTTGTCGCACCTCGCGCCGTTCGTTCGGCGGACGGCCCCGAATCTCGCTCTCGATCGCGTACAGGGCCGCGATCCGTTCCAGTGCTTCCTGGGCGACCGGCGACTTGTGTGCGACCTGGAGGTCATAGAATTTTCTTCTGCCGTGCGCCCAGCAGGCCACTTCCTGGATGTGCCCGCCTTCATAGAGATGATTGAACCCGGCGTAGGCATCCGCCTGCAAGAACCCGCGGAAGTCGCGCAAGTGCCTGGCCGGATGCTCACCCTTGCGGTCCGGCGAGTAAGCGAACCACATGGCTGGTGGCCTCGGGTCCCCGGCCGGCCGGTCATCGCGCACGTAGGTCCACAGCCGTCCAGTCTTGGTTTTTCCCAGACCTGGCGCCAGCACCGGCACCGGGGTGTCGTCGGCATGCAACTTCTCGGCTTTCATCACGTGACGCCGCAGCGCTTCGACCAGCGGTTCCAGCAAGGCACTGGCTGAGCCCACCCAGTCCGCCAGCGTCGCGCGATCCAGTTCCACACCAGCCCGCGCATAAATCTCCGACTGCCGATACAACGGAAGATGGTCGCAATATTTCGATGAGAACACGTGCGCCAACAGGCCCGGTCCCGCCATCCCGCGTGCGATCGGACGACTCACCGCTTCCGCCTGCACAATCTTGTCGCAGCGCGAGCAGGCCAGCTTCGGCCTCACCTGCCGGATCACCCGGAACTCAGCCGGCACGTATTCCAGCATCTCCGAAACATCTTCCCCCAGCCGATTCAGTTCGCCGCCGCAGTCCGGACAGGCCGATTCCTTCGGCCACATCTCCTGCACCTCGCGCGGCAGATGCGCGGGCAGTGGCCGCCGTGCAGGCTTCGTCGCACTTGCTTTCTCGGTTGAAGGTTGAGGTGCGGGCGACGCTGCTGCTTCCTCTGCTCGCTCCGTTTCCAGCTCATCCAGTTGTAATTCCAACTGCTCAATCTGGCGGGCCAGTTTCTCCGACCTCCGCCCGAACTGCATCCGCTGCAATTTGGCGATAAGTAGTTTCAGCCGCTCAATCTCGGCCTCGCGCGAGGCCAGCAGTTCCCCTTTCGAGTGAAGCGCTTCCTCCTGTGCGGCCAGCTTTTCGTGCTGCGCCAGGATGAGCTCTCTTAAAGAGTCATGGGTCAGCGAGTTGAGATCGGGAAGGCTTGCACGCGCCGTCATCGCGCCAGCAGTATGCCAGAAGTTTTTTTGAGCGCAAGAAAAAAACACGCGAAAAGATAGAATCTGCGAAGAAAATTGTGGAAAAAGAAATCCTCGCCGCTCACACCGCCATCTCGGGCACGGCGGTGCGCGCCGGACGCCGCCAGTCGATCCCTTCCAGCAGCATCGAGAGCTGCGCCCGTGAGAGCGACACCGTGCCCCTCTCCGCCTGCGGCCAAATGAAGCGACCCCGCTCCAGCCGCTTGGCCAATAGACACATCCCGTCGCCGTCCCACCACAAGACTTTGATCAGGTCCCCGCGTCGTCCCCGAAACACAAACACGTGACCTGAAAACGGATTCTCCTCCAGCGCCGTCTGCACCATCCCGGCGAGCCCCACAAAGCCCCGCCTGAGGTCCGTCACGCCCGCCACAATCCAAATCCGTGTCCCCGCCGGCAACCCCATCATCCCCCGAGCGCCTCCAGCACGACCCGCAGGGTCTCCGGATCTACTGAGCCGCTCAGCCGCACCCGCCCTTTTGGAAGTTCGATCTGAATGGTGCCTGCCCGCTCGGCAGAGGGGCCACCAGGCATTCGGTCTGTCTCAGTAACTCTCGGTGTCACCGCTGGCTCTCTCACTTGAACCGCCAGCAAGCCGGGCAGGGCACGGTTAACGCTTCCCAGCCGTCCTTGACGATACAGCCGCCGCCAGGTGAACACCTGGTTGGCGTTCACGCCATGCGCCCACGCCACGCGTGCCACTGATGCACCCGGAGCGAGGCTCTCCTCCACTATCTGGAGCTTGAACTCAATACTGCGGTGCTGCCTTTTTGCTGCGGGAAGTGCCTTGTGGGTAGAAACAGCTTCGATCGCCGCCAAACCGGAAGTGCCCATCTATTTTCCTCCAAGTGGACACTTTCGAAGTGCCCACTTGCAAGAATGCCCACTTATTTCAACCGCGTCCAGACGGCCGAGACCGGCTTTCAATTACCCACAAATAGGGCTTGGTTGTTCATGATCCCTCCGACTTCGTTCGAGGTGGCCTGGAAGGAGGGTTCCAGGGCGCTTTGGCGAGATCCGCCCGCAGAAGTTTTTCAATGTCTCTTTGGAGTCGGTGGTAATTGCGGATGCGCCGCAGGCATTCCTGAGCTGCTTCCTTGCTGATGGTCTTCGTTGTCCTCTTCCCTTCGATAAATCCTGTCCATCGATAGTAGATGCCGTGCAAGCGGGGCGGCCTGAGCTTGCACGCGCAACGGGGTTTTCCGCAGCGGCTTCGCGCTGTGGAGATACTTCCGGAAAGAATCGGCCAATCGAATTCGAGAGTCTTTTTCATAGCGATATCCTAATGTAATATTACATTAGGAAGAATGCCGAATCAATGCCGAATTGTGGAGGCGCATTTGATGAGATCATGGCTCGACGACGAGGTAGAGGGATGCCGATTTGCGGACGGACGTCTGGGAAAGCGGTTCAGGATTTTGCTGGAAAGGCTCTCGAAGGGATTGGGCGAAACCATCCCCATGGCCTGCCAGGACTGGGCCAGCACGAAGGCCGCTTACCGGTTCTTTTCCAACCAGAGAGTCAGCGAACGGGAGATCCTTGCAGGCCATTTCAGAGCGACGCGAGCTCGCTTCCAAGTCACCGAGGGATGGGTTCTGGTTCTACACGACACAACCGAGTTCTCTTTCCAGAGAGAAGATCCTCTAGCGATTGGGCTTACGAATCGGGTGAACAGCGGCAAGGACCCGACAGGCCGTTTTCGCATGCATACCGTGTGTGGCCTCCTGATGCATTCCAGTCTCGTGGTCACGACCGAAGGCCTGCCGCTCGGAATCGCGGCTGTGAAGTTCTGGACGAGAAAGCGGTTCAAGGGGTGCAACGCGCTCAAGAAGAAGATTAATCCGACCCGGGTTCCTATCGAAAAGAAGGAAAGCATCCGTTGGCTGGAGAACCTGAAGCAGGTCACCCTGCTCCTGAATGAACCGGAGCGATGCGTCCATATCGGGGATCGCGAAAGCGACATCTACGAGCTTTTCTGCGTTGCACAAGAAGAGGGAACCCATTTCCTGGTACGGACCTGCGTGGATCGGCTGGCAGAAGATGGAACGCGCACGATCTCGCAGGAAATGGACAAGCCACAGTCAAAAGCCTGGCATCGAGTCGAGGTGAGAGATAAACAGGGGCAGTGCGTACCAGCCACCTTGGAGATTCGATGGCGCCGTATTCGGGTTCTCCCTCCGATCGGAAAACAAAAACAGTATCCCGAACTTACGCTGACCGTGATCTACGCGAAAGAGCTGGGTACGCCCAAGGATCGGGAGCCGATTAATTGGAAACTCCTCACCGATCTACCCATCCGTTCCCGGGCCGAAGCCATCCAGAAGCTGGTCTGGTATGCCTCGCGCTGGAAGGTGGAAACCTATCATAAAATCTTGAAGTCGGGCTGCAAGGCAGAGGCATCGAGGCTGCGAACGGCGGATCGGCTGGTGAATCTGATCTCTGTCTTCTGCATTCTGAGTTGGCGACTTTTCTGGATGACCATGCTCAACCGTGCCGACTCACGACTGCCTGCCGGCCAGGTGTTTTCAAAAACCGAGCGCCAACTGCTTGATCATCTTGTTCCGGATCGCCCTGTAGATCGTGCTCGAAAGAAGATATCGTTGTCTTTCTACATCACAAAGCTGGCCCGGCTTGGTGGCTATCTTGCTCGCGCTGATGATCCTCCGCCGGGTAATAAGGTCATGTGGCGCGGGCTCTCCCGACTTACCGACATAGAGCTTGGCTTCAATGCCGCCAAACTTGTGGGTAATTGAAAGCGAGACCGGACGCTTACATCTCAGAAGCGGTTCCCGGCAAACCATAGCCTATTGCTTTGCGGACAACAAGGATGAGGAAGTGTATCTCAGAAGCGGTTCCCGGCAAACCATAGCTCGCTGCATTGTG
>NZ_DATKQC010000019.1:0-6263 GCF_035532915.1 Edaphobacter sp. | reverse complement strand
CCCACTATTCAGTACAAATCCCGACAGCACGTCCATGAAGCGCCGCTCGGCGAGCAGCGACTTGGCGGCATCCGCAAGATAGGCGCGGAGTTCTGGCGGAGCAATCCGAAGCTCCTCCAGAAGGGTGTCTCTTCCTTTGATCACGGCCACGAAATCTTCAAGATCGTGGCTGGCCTGAAAGTCCATCTTGCCTCTTGTGCGAAATGCTTCCATCTTGGTGCCAAGGAAGAAGGGCGCAGTAATGACGCGGATCATGAGGCCGCTCGACAGATTCAACGGAGAGGCATACTTGATTGCGGATGCGTACCAGCGATTCGTAAACCCAAGCGCTGCTTCCTCGATCGCCATGGCGTCGAGAATCAAAGAGGCGTTATTGCTGGCTGCACTGTTATGCCGCTACCCAGTGCAAGGTAGTCGCGCCACTTGGTGAGTGGCGCTGCAAAGTTATCCCGCCACCTGTTTCATAGGTACCCCACAAGCTGGTCGCGGGCGATCAAAGTTGTCGAAACGACCTTGGGGGAACCTCGCCTGCAATCTCGATCTTTCTCGATGAGTGACTTGGCAATTATGCACTTATTGACAGGCCGGAGAAGGCCACTACCTCGTAGTTTCCGAAAACACCGTATTTCTGGAGCTACAAACTCTGCTAGTTCTCGGGCGGGCGCTCGATGTCGTCCATGGATAGCCGTTCAACAGGCTCTTTGGCGGTCTTCAAGCGCAAGCCGAGTTCAGCGAGGCATTCAGCGGTCGAGAGATCCTGCTCTGTGGGACTGTCCGCCTTGGGATCATTGTCGTCTCCCTGCGCAACCGGAAGGGAGAAGGTGTACGCAGCAGTTAAGCCAGTGTGGTCGACAACGTGACGGTCGAAATGTGCCCCAAGGAGTTCGGCGAGCTGCTGTTGCTTTGTGAGGAGGAGAGCTTGTGTATCCAAATGATCGACCCGCATGGAGTTTCTGACCTATCCTTGAGGAGTCCGGGGTCTCTATCGCGGAGAGAGGCGAGACATGCTCACTAATGAGGTCACCATAACTACCGCTGGCCTTTCCGATCCACTCAGGCGCATTACAGCTCACCAGGCCAAGTTCCTGAGCTTTCTGTCCGCCCGCGTTGAAGACAAGGCGGCTGCCGAGGACATCCTCCAGTCGGCATACCTGAAGGCTGTGGAGCACGGCTCCGAGATCCGTGACGCCGAGAGCACGGTCGCTTGGTTCTATCGCATTCTTCGCAACGCGGTAACGGATCACTATCGGAGGCGAGCTGCTCGGACCAACGCCCAGGATGCGTTCGCGGCAGAAGCACCCCTCAGCTACGAAGCCGAGATTGCGCAGACAGCCTGCGCCTGCATCGGGGACGTGATCCACGACCTGAAGAGCGAATACCGCACGGCGATCGAAGAGGTGGACCTCGGTGGCGCGACCGTAGAAGCGTTCGCTCAATCTCAGCAGATATCGGCTAACAACGCCTCGGTACGGCTGCACCGTGCCCGAAAGGCGGTCGCAAAGAAACTTACGACCGTCTGTGGCGCCTGCGCCGAACACAAATGTCTCGATTGCACCTGCCGGCGAAGCCAACTGTAAGACTGTGCCTGCTCATGCGTCAGCAACAGTACAGGAACGAGGAGGCAATATGTGCTGCTGCTCTAAATCGAACAAAGACCCCATGAATACCACCCGGACAACCGTTGAACCGACGAGCCCGCCAACGACCGATCCGGTCTGCGGGATGACGGTTGATCCTGCCAATGCACCGTCCGTCGAAAATGGCGGAACGAAGTTCTATTTTTGCTGCCAGGGATGCGCTGCGAGGTTCCGCGGTGACCCAGCCCAGTATCTCCAGCGAAAGCAGGCCGCCCATTGATCCAATCGATCGCGAAAGAGAGCCCGAAGGCTGATTACACCTGCCCGATGCACCCCGAGATACACCAGTCGGGGCCGGGCAGTTGTCCAAAGTGCGGCATGGCGCTCGAGCCAGCGACCATCGAAGCTCCCTCGTCACGAACGGAGTACACCTGCCCGATGCATCCGGAGATTGTGCGCGATGCGCCGGGCTCGTGCCCTATCTGCGGAATGGCGCTGGAGCCGCGCACGGTCTCAGTCGGCGACGAGAATCCTGAACTGGTCTCCATGACGCGGCGCTTCTGGATCGGGGCAGCGCTCACGCTTCCACTGCTCGCGGTGATGGTTTCGGACATCCTGCCGGGTCATCCGATTCAACATCTGCTGTCGGGAGCCCTGCTCGGCTGGATTGAATTTGCTCTCGCGACGCCGGTAGTCCTTTGGGCAGGCTGGCCATTCTTCGAGCGAGGCTGGCAGTCGGTCATCCACCGCAGCCCCAACATGTTCACACTGATTGCGATCGGTTCCGGATCCGCCTATCTCTATAGCGTCGCCGCCGTTGTTGCGCCGAGCATCTTTCCGGCAGCTTTTCGCGATAGGTCGGGCAATCTTGGCTTCTACTTTGAGGCAGCGGCGGTCATCACCGTCCTGGTTCTGCTCGGCCAGGTACTGGAGCTGAAGGCCCGCAGCCAGACGAGCGGCGCGATCAAGGCGCTGCTGGGACTGGCTCCCAAGACCGCGCGGCGCATTGACGCAGACGGAACCGATATCGATGTCGATCTGAGCGCGATTCAGGTGGGCGACAAGCTTCGTGTTCGTCCAGGCGAAAAAATTCCAACAGATGGAGTTGTGACCGAAGGACGAAGTTCGGTGGACGAGTCGATGGTCAGCGGCGAACCTATCCCAGTCGAGAAGACCGTCGATGCCAAGGTAGTCGGCGGCACCATCAACGGAACCGGAAGCTTCGTGATGAGGGCAGAGAGAGTCGGTGCGGACACGCTGCTGGCTCAGATCGTGCGGATGGTGAGCGAAGCCCAGCGTTCCCGTGCGCCTATCCAGCGGCTGGCAGACAAAGTCGCTTCCTGGTTTGTTCCGGCAGTCTTGGTGTCTTCTGTCATCACATTTATCGTCTGGGCCATCTTCGGTCCTCCGCCAGCGTATGCGCACGCTCTGGTAAACGCCGTCGCAGTCCTCATCATCGCCTGCCCTTGCGCACTGGGGCTGGCAACTCCAATGGCAATCATGGTGGGGACGGGTCGCGGTGCAGCGGAAGGGATTCTGATCCGAGATGCCGAGGCGCTGGAGACGTTCGAGAAGGTGAATACCTTGGTCGTGGACAAGACTGGCACGCTCACCGAAGGCAAGCCGCGTCTCACATCGGTGATTCCTGCGGAAGGTTTCGACGAGATACAACTCCTCCAGATGGTTGCAAGTCTCGAAAAGGCGAGCGAACATCCGCTTGCGGCGGCCATCCTGGCTGGCGCGAAAGAGAAGGAGATTGAGTTACTCGCCGTGACCAATTTTCAGTCTATTACCGGGAAAGGCGTCACCGGACAATTGCAATCGAAGCATGTTGGCATCGGCAACGCAGCCCTGATGGCGGACCTGGGCGCTACATCTGATGCGCTGAACGATAAAGCTGCTGCGCTCCAAAAAGAGGGGCAGACCGTGATGTTTATTGCGTCGGACGGGAAGTTCGCGGGGCTGATAGCCGTCGCCGACCCAATCAAAGATACAACCCTCGACGCCATTCAGCAGTTAAAGGAGGAAGGCATCCGTGTCCTGATGGTGACCGGGGACAACCACACGACTGCTGCGGCAGTTGCAGCGAAGCTGGGAATCGATTTTGAGGCTGACGTGCTACCAGAGAAGAAGGCAGACGTAGTCAAGAAGCTGCAGGCGGAGGGCGCGATCGTAGCCATGGCTGGGGACGGCGTGAACGACGCTCCCGCGCTCGCACAGGCGAATGTAGGGATCGCCATGGGAACCGGTACGGACGTCGCGATGAAGACCGGCGGCATCACCCTGGTGAAGGGCGACCTGCGCGGAATCGTCAAGGCACGCCGGTTGAGCCAGCGGACCATGTCCAATATTCGGCAGAATCTATTCTTTGCCTTCTTCTACAACGCGCTCGGAGTGCCGCTCGCGGCTGGCGTTCTTTACCCGATCTTCGGACTACTCTTAAATCCAATGATCGCCGCTGCGGCCATGAGTTTCAGCTCGGTGTCCGTGATTACGAATGCGCTCAGGCTGAGGGCGGTAAAGCTATAAATAAGGCTCGTGGCCGGAGTCGGAGGCTGCAACACATTGCAACCGTGGCCGCACCTCGTAGCTGTCACAGAACTAGCGGCCTGGCGTAATTGCTGGCAGCATTCAGCTTTGAGCGCTCGCTACAAGCCTTCGGTTGCAGCCTTCGTCGCCACAACAATCCCGTATCCAAGGTGATTGGCTGCAATTGCTTCCTGCGCGGCCTTGGAAAACGCCTTGGCCTGACTCAGGTCTAACCCTGGCAGTTCTAACTTTCTCAAGCCAATCATGATTTCTGCCGTCAGCAGCTTTGTCCGTATGCTCTGGACCATCTCCTGTAGATAGTGGTTCCTCTGCTCGGCCTTCGCAACGCGCAGCCCGCTGGCCGCCAGCCAGTCAGCGTAGCTCTGAAGGGGCTGGGCATCCCCGATGCAGGCAATCCACGCAAGCAGTCCGTCCAACTCCGGAAGGGACGCGCCATCTCTAGTGATATCGCTGATGCCCACTCGTCCTCCGGGCTTGAGGACGCGCTCGAACTCGGAGGCCGCTGTCTGCTTGCTGGGGAATGTGCAGAAGGCGCACTCGCAAACGATTGCGTCGAAGCATTCGGAATCGAACGGCAACGCCTCGGCATCTGCCAAACGAAACTCTACCAACGCACTCAGGCCGCGCGACGCTGCCTGGGTACGCGCCTCGAGTACATTCTGGTCACTGAGGTCCACTCCGATCACGCGGCATCCAAATCTCTCGGCAAGGAAGAAGGCCGTCGTGCCTTTTCCCGAGGCGACGTCGAGGACAAGGCCGGCAGGACTCAAAGCCAGCAGGGATGCCAACTCCTCGGTGAGTGGCAAACCGCCGGGGTGGAAGCTATCGCCGAGAAGATACTTGGCCGCGTCGCTGCCATAAACGTTCGCGCAGCACTGCTTGATGTCTGTTGAATCGGCAGGTCGAGTCTCAGTCATTCGAAGGCACCCTCTCGATTGAGGTCAGCGTCGGATGAGGCTTGGCTGTCATATCAAACTCAACCGGCTTAACGAGGTAGGGCGTGCTCTCGTGCCGGGACCGGCGACGTTCCGGCTCCATCGCGTCTAACTGGGCTCGGGCCTGCTCGCGATAGCCGATCGTGTTGTAGGAACAGAACGGAACCTGCTTGCCTCCCGGCAAGAGGAACTCCTTGCAGCACTTCATCAAGTTCTTCTGGTTGAACGTCCACGGGTCCATAAAATCCGTCAGCATAATCATCAGCATATTTTGTGCGATGTCTCCGACCGTCAGACTTTCAGGAAGCCCACAGGCCTGGCAGGAGACCGAGAACTGCTCCGCTGACTTTTGGGAACCTGACACTGATGAAGAAGACCAGAGGCCTTCCAGGGCCTTCTTAATCTCAAGGCTGAAGTCGGGCATCACGCGGTTCGTAATGTAGTCGAGGTACTCATAGACATTGACGATGCGGGAGAGCGGAGTAACTTTTTCCCCGTCGATGAATGCGTATGTGACGGAATTGCAGGTCGGGAAGCAACATGGAACAGGGATGAAATCAGAGACGATGAACTTCTTCTCCGTCTGCTCTTCGATCATCTTGACGATGTCTGGAATCGTGATGCGCTGCATCGGGTCGTGCTGCATGTGTCGGCCAGCATGGAAGGCCGGCTGGAAGTTGATTCCGCGCACCGCCGGGTGCTTGATGGCGAAGTCGATGATCTTGCCGATCTCATGCTCGTTGACCCCCCGTTCGATGGCGGGTACCAGCGTCACATTCAGGCCAATGGCTGCAAGCCGATCCAACGCCAGGAGTTTCTCGGCCAGAATATCCGGCTCACCGCGAATGATGCGATACGTCTCGGAGTCGAAACCGTCAAATTGGAAGTAGAGCGAGGGACGAACCTCGTTCAACTCGGCGAGGAATCGGTCATCGTGCGCGATGCGCTTTCCGTTGGTGTTGATCATGGTGAACGGAATGCCACGATCCTTGGCTGCGCGAACGAAGTCCAGAATCTGCGGATGAATCGTTGGCTCACCGCCGGAGAACTGAATGACCTCCGGTGCGCCTTCGGTGCGGATGAAGTCGTCAAGCATCGCTTCTACTTCCTCCATCGTAAGGCTGAAGCCGGGACGGGCTGATGCAAAGCAGAGGGGGCAGTTCATGTTGCAGTTGCTGTTAACCTCGATGATGCCGAGGCA
>NZ_DATKQC010000018.1:0-3874 GCF_035532915.1 Edaphobacter sp. | reverse complement strand
CACTATATCTGTTTCAGGTTGCAAACCAGTGTCTTCCAGCAGAGTGTTCAAAGGACAGTCCCGGTTTCCACTCCCGCGCCTCGATACGTCCATGAGGTGTTCCGGCTTCTATCCTTGCCTAGACGGAACCTAAGCCCTCCCCCACTCTCTTCCATCGTTTCCATCCACCCGCAACGCCGCGCTCTCACGTCAGACTTTCCGCCCGATTTGCCTCGATCTTTTGGCGCGCCTTCCATTTTGTGTTCTGTGAGTTTCAGGAGCCAAGAAAAGCGATGTATGACTTACCGTCGATGGCAAAGGCAACGTGATTGAGCGCCGCGCCGACAAAGACCACGACCCCGATCTCTACCGCGCTTGCCGTGGCGCAGGCGGCGGCAATTTCGGCATCATCACCAGCTTCCGCTTCGACAAACTGCCGCCCGCTCCGCGCGAGGTCGCTCAGGCTAACCTCATCTTTGACTGGGCGACCATGACGGAGGATCGTTTCGCCCAAGTACTTACCTCCTACGGGGATTACTGGGAGGGCCGCGGCAAGGACCGCGACACCTGGGGCCTTTTCACCCTGATGGACATTACGCCCGCGAAGCGCGGCCATTTCGGTATCTATATTCAGTATTGCCAGCCGGACGGCACGGCGAAAGATCTGTCGGTGCTGGAGGAGTTCCTCAACCGCTTTGCGGCATTCCAGCCCATGCTATTGCAGGCTCACGGCAGCCTGATTTCAAGGCAAGGGCCTTCGATTGCCGGAAGAAAGATAAAAAAAGGTCAGGAAAGCCTGAATAACGTCCGCGAAATTGCGGTGCGTCCCGCGCTCGACGTCACCATCGGGGGCGGCGGCTCCGGCGCGCCGATCCGTGGTAAATACAAGTACGGCATACATGAAGGGCGGTTTCACGCCAGCCGAGGCAAGCACGATCTATCGCTTCTACACCTCCGATCAGATTACGGCGCAGAACTCTGTTATCTCCATCGATTCATACGGCGGCGCAATCAATCGGCCGGAACTCGCGCACCAGACCGCCATAGCCCAGCGGTCGTCCATTATGAAGCTGCAATGGCAGTGCTACTGGCCCGACGCATCCGGCGACCAGGTGCATCTCGATCAACTGGACAAGTTCTACACTGACCTGTACACCGGCAGCCATGTTGATCCGCATCATCAGGGAACCCCGTGGGGCGAGCGCTACGAGGGCTGCTACATGAATTATCCGGATTCGGACATGCTACGCTATGCCTACTGGCCCAAGCTGTATTATGGGCGCGATGGTCTGTATGCATTCCTTCAGCAGGTCAAACAGAAGTATGATCCGAACAATGTCTTCCACTCCAGTATGAGTGTGCAGGAATGAACGATTTCACCGCGAACGAAGCCGCGCTCCACCAGGATTCTCTGATCGGGAACTCTGAAACATCGTGTGCTCCGATCGATTCGCGTGTGAACCGGCGCACCTTCCTGACCGGCATGGGTCTGGGCGGCGCGGTCCTTGCGCTATCACCATTTCATCTTCCTTCAGTCTTCGAAAGCCGTGCCGAAGACTTGATGCTTTGCATGGGGTCATTCGGTGCCGCAGATGCTGGAACCCTGCACCTGTTGCAGATTCAGCGCGAAGAGTCTCGTGTGCTGTACACCCATCCCTCAGCGCGACCTTCCGCAATCGTGCGGCATCCCTTCCGGTCGCTCCTCTATGTCGCGAACGATGTGAGCCTCTATCGGCACCAGCCGCGCGGTACGGTCGAAACCTTCGCGTTGGATCCAGCAACCGGCACGCTCGAACTTGTCGGGCGCCAGCCTCTGTCTCTCTCTGCAACCCGGCCGCGATCCTTGGCCATATCTCCCGATGGACGCAGCCTTCTCGTTGCAGCCTTTGGCGGCGGCGCATATAACGTTCTGACGATCGACAAATCAGGGCTGCCAGCAGTACCTTCCGGCATTTTGAAGCAGGTCGGGCAAGGCAAGCACCCAACTGAACAGTCCAGCGCTCATCCATCGCATGTTGTGTTTCATCCTGGAACAGGCACCGCGATCGCCGCTGACTATGGCGCGGAAAGATTGGACATCCTCGCTTCCGACTGTGGAGAATTTGGCGTCGGCAACATGAAGGTCGCAGCTCGCATTCCATGCGCCGTGGGAAGCGGTCCCTCTAAGATCGCAATTCATCCGGATGGGGAACTCTTCGTTGTTGCACATATCTTACGTCCGGCGCTTGCAGCCTTCCGCTTAGCTCCGGAAATGAAACTGGTACCGGTCGGTCACGCTTCCCTACACGATGCGCCAACAGCGATCTGTTTTTCTTCCGGAAGGAACATTGTTTTCGCTGCGCAAACTCGTGGGACTCGTCAGGCGTTGCTCACGGCGTGGACGATTGATCCGCAAAAAGGAACGCTGCAGCGAGCGGCTGAAATCACCCTTCCCGCCGGTGAAGTCGCGTCAATTCACCCAGCAGGTTCAACGCTCTGGCTAGCATCTGATCGTGGAATGATTGCAGTGGAACTGGATCGCCACACAGGAGTACCGCGCGAGGCCTACCGCGTCTCCTCCCTTCCCAATCTTCGTTCGATGGCGCTGATCTAAAGCTGTTCCTACTGCTTTGCTAACGGGCGCCTCGGAACGATCTGGTCCGGCAGCGGCGGGCGCGGACGGAATGAAGTCCAGTGATTGGCCATCTGCGGATTGCTCGACGGATGCTCCTGGTTCCACAAATCCATAGAGATGCCGTTCAGGTCGTACACCACTCTTCCTGCACGGATCGTCAGTTGAGCAATCAGCCGCGTGTTGCCCATCAGCTTGGTGTTTTCCATATCAAGGAAACCAAAATTTCCGTGCTCCTCGCTTAACACCGTCACATCTGCCGGCGCCCCGACCGAGAGATTTCCCAGGTTAGGACGTTGAATTTCTCTAGCCGGATTCCACGTTGTGTCGGCGACCACCTGTTGCAGAGTCAATCCCATCGCCATAAACTTGCCCATCACGTTGAGCATGCCTTTGGTGCTCGAGTTCATACTGTCCACGTGCAGATCGGTCGAGAGGGAGTCCGGCAGAAAGCCTGCTTTAATCATCGGGATGGCCACCCGGAAGCGGAAGCTGCCGCCCCCGGTTCCAGCATCGAAGTAGATGCCGCGCTTGCGTCCTTCGATCATTGCCTTCGACGGGCCCAGCGTCATTTCATCTTGTTCGCCTCGCAGGCCGGAGTACATGTGCGTGTAGATATCGCCGGGACGCAGATACTGGGTCAGCAGGTCATAGAGAGGGCGCTCACTGCGTTTTGCGCCGTAATCGATCATCACAGGAATGTGCGCGATATTGCCTGCACCCACCGCCTGAATGTAAGGCCACCATTCCGGTCCGGTAAAGTGCGCGCTCTTGATGCCGATGATCGTATCGGGATAACGCATCGCCATCCATGCGGTCGGCACCATCTGCATGTCGTCCAGGTTGTCTTCAAACCGTGGGCCGCGCATGCCTGCGCCGACGATGTTGATGAACGCCAGCACCCGCGTCTGCTCGCGGTCGATGATGTGTTCCTTAAAATCCTCAAAGTTGCGCCAGCCGGAACTGCCCGCGTCGCACACCGTCGTCACGCCATTGCGGAAGGTGAAGCCGTCCGGCCAGAGGCCGTTGTCGCCCGCGTAGGAGTGTGCTTCGCCCGTCGAGGCATAGTCGTGCGTGTGAATGTCGATCAGTCCCGGCGTCACGTAGTAACCGGTCACATCGATGGTCTTGATTGCGTCTTTGGGGTTAAGGTGTTCGCCGACCGCGGCAACCTTGCCGTCCTTGATCGCGACGTCCATCACGCGATCGATGTTGTTCTTCGCATCGATGACGTGTCCGTGCTGCAAGAGCAGATCGTAGGGCAAAGGATTAGGCAGCGACGGC
>NZ_DATKQC010000017.1:0-5604 GCF_035532915.1 Edaphobacter sp. | reverse complement strand
GGAAAGCTCAGGCAAAAGGATCGTGAGCTGAGCCTGCGCTCTCTTATGACGGTGAACCTGCTCAAGCGCCTTGAAAGCTCGGTCCAGGCATTCCGGCTCACCCTCCGAAGGCTCCAGCAAATCCATCTCAGCACGCGGGCTCGAATCGAGAGCTTCCGCCGTACAGGTCAGGGTGGCGCTTTCACCGACTTGTCCACGGCGTTTGATAACGCCGAGCCGGATGAGGATGTGGAATTGTTGGATCCCGACGAGTTCTCGTCTGACCAACAGACTTCAGGCAAGGTAACCATTCAGTTGGCCGACATGGACCTGCCCTCATGGGAGCGCGACCTGAACGCCGATCTCGACGTGATCAATACTCTGCTCGACGAGATGGAGAAGGTCTCTCCAGCCGACGACGCCAAGCTTCAGCACCTGAAGGGTCACATCCTCGCCAAAATCGACGCGCCCATCAATCCCGGCAACCGTAAAGTGCTCCTCTTCACGGCCTTTGCCGACACCGCCGACTACCTCTACGAGCATCTCGCGCCGGTTCTCCAGCAACGCCACGGCCTCCACACTGCCCGCGTCGTCGGTTCCGACCGGCCCAAGTCTACGCTCGGCAGGAAGGCTGACTTCCAGGAGCTGCTGATGCTCTTCTCCCCGAAATCGAAGGAGAAGGCTCTTCTGCTCCCCGACGTGCAGGATGAAATCGACATCCTCATCGCAACGGATTGCATCTCGGAAGGCCAAAACCTCCAGGACTGCGATTACCTCGTCAACTACGACATCCACTGGAACCCAGTGCGCATAATCCAGCGATTCGGCCGAATCGACCGCATCGGCTCCAAGAACGCATCCATCCAGCTGGTGAATTACTGGCCAGACATCTCGCTGGACGAATATATCCGGCTCAAGGAGCGGGTCGAGAGCCGCATGGTGATCGCCGACGTCACAGCCACCGGCGACGAAAATCCCCTCGACGGCCGTTCCAACGATCTTGCCTACCGGAAGGAGCAGCTGCGCCGGTTGCAGGAGGAAGTCATCGAACTGGAAGACCTGAAGGCTGGCGTCAGCATCACCGACCTCGGTCTCAACGACTTCCGCATGGACCTGCTCAACTACGTCAAGGCCCATGGAGACCTCGCGCGCCTGCCAAGCGGTATGCATGCTGTTCTCCCGGCGGCACCTGAGCGCGGCCTGGTCCCCGGCGTCATCTTCGCTCTCCGCAACCGCAATGAGAGCGTAAACGTGCAGCAACTCAACCGCCTCCATCCTTATTACTTGGTCTATATGGACATGGAGGGCCAGACCGTCCTGCCGCACACCGAGGTCAAGCGGTTGCTTGACCTGATTCGCTCGGTAGCAAAGCCTTGTGATGTGCCGATTCTGGAGGCCTACCAGCCATTCAACCAGCGTACCCAGGACGGCCGTGAGATGGGTGCCTACTCCGATCTGCTCACCGCCGCAATTCACTCCATCGTGCAGGTTCGGGAGGAGCGAGAGCTGGACAGCCTCTTCACTGGCCTGAAAACTACGGCACTCACCGGCCCATCCACCGGGCTTGACGACTTCGAACTCATTGCCTTTCTCGTTGTCGAGACGGCAGGCGCCAAAGGATGAGGCCCCATGTTCCTCTATCCTGAGCGGGCCCGTAAAGACCGCATCCTGCCCAAGAACAAAATCTACGGCAACGCCCAACCCAGCCGCGCGATGCGCCAGCGTTTCGTGACGGAGATCGATCAAATTGTGTGGAGATATGTTCTCGGCACGGAAGACCTGAACCTGCCCGCCCGGCCCGGCATCGAGGAGATTCAGGTCTTCGAAATCACCCTCAAGACCGGCCAGATCAAGGAAGACGTCCTCAGAACCATCGACCGGGCCATTCCGTCGCTCATCTTCTTTGAACTGATCTTCCAGGGCCAGGTACGCTTCGCCGCCGCCTTCAAGCGCCCGCCGGTGTCGGCTGCGGGCGAGGCCATCGCCGGTCCGCCAGTGGTCGAGGCATACTTCGAGACGCCATGGCAACCCTCCGCGGCACCTCGCCTGCCGCTACCCGTGGCTGTCGATCTTGGCGGCCTTTACGAGCAGATGCTCCGCCAACATATGCTGGCCAGCCCGCTGGACTTGCACTCCCGCGCCGGTGAGTCCCTTGCACAGACCGTCGCGCGCGGCAGTCAAATCCGGGCCCTGCGGCGGGAGTGCCAGCGGCTGGAGACGGCACTGCGCAAGGAGATTCAATTCAATCGCAAGGTGGAGATCAACCGCAAACTGCGTCAGAGCCAGGCAGAACTCTTGGTTCTGGAACGAACGGACCATCTGGGGGTGAAAATGGAAGATGGAGGGTGATTGAAGGCATGCTTGGCTGGAATGTAAGCGTCCATCGGCAAAAGGACGGTGGGCATTCGCCCGCAACGGATGAGTCGCCCATAAGTGCGCGCCTCGCAGTCTGGCAAACCGGGGACGGCGGGCTGGACTGGCTCTACGATCTTGCAAAAACGGGCAAGGCAATCGATCTGGGCGGGGACGGCTACCCCAACACGTTTACGGCCCAGGCCGAATACGTGATTCCAAGCATTCTGGACAATCCGCCACACGCCCGGGAGGTCTGGGGGCGCGATGAGCACGACTTCGTGGACGAGACCTGGGCTGGAAAGACGGTGATCGACCGTGATGCGGCCCGGCAATGCCGATTCGATGAATGGCTGAAGATTATCGCCTGGGATGAGAGCTGATTTGGCCCTGGCGATGGGAGCATCTTCCACAATGTAAAGTTGTAGAGAACCTTCGAACAGAAGCATCACGTCCGCAGAAGGGCGCAGGACCCACCCATGGAAAAGCTCAAGCTGCATACGCCTGATTTGACCGCACAAAATATCGAAAAGTTGGCCCAACTTTTCCCCAACTGCGTCACCGAGGCGCGGGATGAGGCGGGTCGCCTCACCCAGGCCATCGACTTTGACCAGTTGCGCCAGGAGCTCTCGGGCAGCATCGTCGAGGGACCGCAGGAGCATTATTTGCTGGATTGGCCGGGCAAGCAACAATCTGTTTTGAAGTCAAACGAGCCGATCACGGATTCTCTTCGCCCGGCCAGAGCCGAGAGTACCGACTTCACCTCGACAAGGAACGTTTTCATCGAGGGTGAAAACCTGATCGCTCTGAAACTCCTTCAGGAGACATATCTTGGCGAGGTTGACCTGATCTACATCGATCCTCCCTACAACACGGGAAGCGATCTTCTCTATAACGATCATTTCAAAGAAGAGGAAGAGGGGTATCTATTTCGGAGCGGTCAGAAGGACAATGCCGGAAATCGGCTGATGACCAACCCTGAGTCAAACGGGAGGTTTCATTCGGATTGGCTAACTATGCTTTATCCGCGACTCAGGCTGGCTCGCAACCTTCTGCGTGAGTCCGGCGTGATCCTCATATCCATCGATGACCACGAACTGCCAAACGCAACAAAGCTCTGTGAAATGGTTTTTGGGGCATCAAATTTCATAGCCACGCTGGTATGGGAAAAGGGGCGTAAGAACGATGCCAGGCTCTTTTCCGTTGGCCACGAGTATGTCCTGGTATTCGCGAAGTCCCTAGCTGCATTAAAGGCAGCGAAGGCAATTTGGCGCGAGGAGAAGCCTGGCGCGCGGGAGATTTGGGACAAATTTGTAGAACTCCGTGGCCGGTTTGCTGAGGATTACAGAACGATCGAGATCGGACTTCAAAAGTGGTTTGCAGATTTGCTTAAAACGCACCCGTCGAAGAAGTGGAGCCGGTATAAACACGCAGACAAGCACGGCCCCTGGAGAGACGGCGACATCTCGTGGCCAGGAGGCGGAGGCCCGAGATACGATGTAATTCACCCGAAGACCAAGAAGCCGTGTGCCGTTCCCGAGAGGGGATGGGTATTCGCACAACCTGAAACAATGCAAAAGATGATCGAGTTGGGGATTGTCGAATTCCGCGACGATCACACCGAGCCCCCTTTTCGGAAGCAGCACATTCGTCCTATCGTTTTCGAAATTGAGGCACTTGCCGAAATCGATGATGAAGCAGCGGACTCTGGAGAAGAGACAGAGGAAGATGAGCTTGCAACGCAGGTGCGAGGGTCATATTTCTACAAGCAGTCTCAATCAACTGTAAAGTTTCTCCGAAACCTAATGGGAGCGAAGGTTTTTGATAACCCGAAGGACCATTTTGAGCTCGCTCGTCTATTTGAATACGTGACGAGCGGCAAAGCCGACGCATTGATATTAGACTTCTTCGCGGGAAGCGCCAGCACTGCACATGCAGTTATGCACCTAAACTGCCAAAATGGCGGCCAACGAAGGTTCATCCTTGTGCAACTGCCTCAACCCCTCGACCCTGAAAAGAAGGAACAAAAGGTCGCCGCCAAGTACTGTGACAGTATCGGACGCCCGAGAACAATCGCCGAAATCGCAAAAGAGAGAATGCGACGTGCTGGCGCCGAAATCACGAGTGCCGCATCCGAGAAGGGGACAAAAGTCGATACCGGCTTCCGCGTCTTGAAGATCGACACCTCGAACATGCGCGATGTTTATTACGCGCCCGACGCCCTTGCGCAGGGAGACTTGCTGGCGCAGGTGGACAACATCCGTCCCGATCGAACCCCGGAAGACCTGCTCTTCCAGGTCCTCGTGGACTGGGGATTGGATATGTCTCTTCCGATCGCCCAGGAAACCATCGCCGGCAAATCAGTCTTCTTTGCCGATGGCAATGCACTCGCAGCTTGCTTCGACACAGGCATCACCGACGAGTTGGTGAAAGAAGTTGCCAAACGCAAACCGCTGCGGGCAGTCTTCCGCGACTCCAGTTACGGTTCGGATAGCGTCAAGATCAACGTGGACCAGATATTCCGGCTGTTGTCGCCGGACACGGAGGTCCGGTCGATTTAGCCATGAAATTCCGATTCAAAGTTCAGGCCTTCCAAACCGACGCCGTTGCCGCGGTAGTGGACTGCTTCCAGGGCCAGCCCATGGAGAGCGGCCTGCGTTACCGGATTGACCCAGGGCTTGTCCGGCGCGGTCAAACGGCGCCGCTGGAGTTCAATGAGGGCTTCCGCAACAGCGACATCGCGTTGCCACTACTGGCGATACTGAAAAACATTCAGGCAGTCCAAGTGCGGCAGAACCTGCCCGTCTCCGAAACCTTGAAGCAGACGAAGGTCGCCGACGTGAACCTCGATGTCGAGATGGAGACCGGCACCGGCAAGACCTACTGCTACATCAAAACAATCTTCGAGCTGAACCAACGCTACGGCTGGAGCAAGTTCATCGTCGTGGTCCCCAGCATCGCCATCCGCGAGGGCGTTGCGCAATCGCTTGCTGACACGGCCGAGCACTTTGTGCAGCAGTACGGCAAGAAGATTCTCTCCTTCATTTACGATTCCAAGGCGCTGCACAACCTGGAGAGCTTCAGCTCCGATGCCGGCATCAACGTGATGGTGATCAACGTGCAGGCTTTCAATGCGCGGGGCAAGGATGCCCGCCGCATCTACGAAGAGCTCGATGATTTCCAGACGCGCCGCCCTATCGACGTGATAGCGCGCAACCGCCCCATCCTCATCCTCGACGAGCCACAGAAAATGGAAGGCGCACGAACGGTGGA
>NZ_DATKQC010000016.1:0-5673 GCF_035532915.1 Edaphobacter sp. | reverse complement strand
CGTCGCCAACACGGTCGTATAGGGAGAGAGGTTGGGATCCACCTCCACCGGGTAGTATCGCGTGCCGACGAAAGAAATTTCCTTTGCATTCTTCAGCATGAATTTGTAGGTTCGGCGGGCCATGCAATTCCTCCTTGCGGCGCTCAGTAAGGGGCGGACCAATCACGAATCATGAACGACGCCATCCTGCCGCCCAACCAACAGGAGGGTCGCAATCGCAAATGCGGCCAGACAAATTTGTTGTGCGTGGCGGCGAAAGATAGGCCGAAGAGGTTGCAGAGCCGAGCAGTCAAAAGACACAAATACACAGGCCGCATAAGCGGCAAAAAGCAATGTGGATGGTCTGAACTTTCATCGAGAGTAGCAAACATTTTGGGCGCACAGAACAAAAAATTGCGCCAACCCAGCAAAAAATGAGGCGGATGCACCATGCTCGCTATCATCTGAAGCTGCACCAGCGATAGGGACACACGTTCACCTCCGATCATGCGCCGAGACGGCCGAACGAGATGGTCCGCAGCCGGATGATTTTGAAGCGATGCTTCTGCAATTGGATTGCGCCGCAGCTTAGGAGGAGGCGGCTCACTGTGATAATTTGAATCAAGGTGAGAGCGCGTAGCTCAGTTGGTAGAGCAACGCCCTTTTAAGGCGTGGGTCCTGGGTTCGAGTCCCAGCGCGCTCACCAGATAACTCAAATAACATCAGCTAGATACCAAGGTAAGGCCACTTCTTCTGGAGTGGCCTTTTCTACGTGGTGTCAGTTCTGGTGTCAGTTGGTCTGACACTCTGGCGATCCTTTCAATTGCCGAGGCTGTGTGCTCTGGCGCCAGATGCGCGTAGCGAATAGTCATCGCCATTGACTTGTGGCCCGCCAATTCCATCACCGTCCGCAGATCGACGCCTGCCATGACCAGCCTAGAGATGAAGGTGTGGCGGCATGTGTGCCATGTGACCTCTTTCAGTTTGGATTCGGCGATGACATCTTCAAACCAGGTGCGCGGGATTTTTATCCTGACTGGTTTTTTCTGTGCGTCTTTCCGTGAAGTCAGAAACACATACGCAGTCCCCTTCGGGGCAGCAGCCTTCAGCCGCTCGAATGTGGCGAGAGCAGTGGAGTTGAGCGGGATATGACGGTCACTACCGTTCTTGGTCCTATCGAGGTGAATCATCTTCAGAGTGAAGTCGACCTGGGACCATTCAAGGGTGAACTGCTCCGATAGGCGCATGCCTGTATGCAGGCGATCCGGAAGGAATCAAGATGATGCGGGAACATCTTGTCGACCAATACGACTTGAGTCGGATGGGATCGTCGATATCCCGGGTGGGAATGCCGCCGCGCAGATGGCCGTCGATGTCCTGTAAATCTTCCGGTTCAGTGCTGTCGATGTAGCGCGGCAGGTTGAGATTGTAATCGTTCTTGGGGTTTGCAATCTCCTCCACCGGCACCATGCGCGCGTAGCGTGGATCGGTCTCATCCTGACGCGTGAGGATGTCCACGATGCGATGAATGTCCTGCTCGCGGAGCCGGTTTTTCGGCCCATCCTTCATGAAGCCTTTGGAGGCATCGATCATGAAGATGCCCTTGCGGGCGGTGGCGTTCTCTTTATCGAGTACGAGAATGCACGCCGGAATGCCGGTGCCATAAAAGAGATTAGCCGGAAGGCCGATGATGGCCTTGAGGTAGCCGGACAGTACGAGCTGCTGGCGGATGACGGCCTCAGCATTGCCTCGGAAGAGAACCCCATGTGGCAGAATGCAGGCGGCCTTGCCGGTGCCTTTCATCGAGCGGATGATGTGCAGTAGGTACGCGTAGTCACCCTGCTTTTTGGGCGGCACGCCCCAGGCAAATCGCTGGTAGCGGTCCTTCTCCGGAATTAGGCCGGTAGACCAGGTCTTATCGGAGAAAGGCGGATTGGCGACGACATAGTCGTAGGTGCGGAGTTTTTCGCCGTCTTTGAACTTGGGATCGGACAGCGTGTTGCCCGAGAGAATGTTCGCGGTCGGAAAATCATGCAGGATCGTGTTCATGCGCGCGAGACCGGCAGTGGTCACATCCCTTTCTTGCCCTTCGAGCGTGATGCGCCGCCCGGCCGCAGCCGCGACCTTGAGCAGCAGCGAACCCGAACCGCATGTCGGGTCATAGGCGGTTGTTGAGGCTTTGGTGTTCGCGGGAGAAATCCCTATGGCTTTCGCCATGATGCGGCTGACTTCTGAAGGCGTGTAAAACTGGCCTTTGCTCTTGCCGCTCTCGGTGGCAAAGTGCCGCATCAGGAATTCATAGGCGTCGCCTAGAATGTCGTCGTGCTCAGCGCGGTTTTTCGAGAAGTCCAGCTCCGGCTTCTGAAAGATGGCGATAAGGTTGGAGAGACGCTCTACCTTTGCAGGGCCCTCGCCGAGCTTGTTCGGATCGTTGAAGTCGGGGAAGTCGCTACGGGCCAGCCGCGAATTGGCGTCGATGAGCGGCTGGATGACCTGCGTGTTGATCTTGTTGCCGATGTCGCTGTTGCCCTTGAGGGCGACCATATCTTTGAAGCTGGCGCCCTTCGGAATCACGACCGGAGGCGCGAAATCTTCCGAATTTCCGTATTTGTCGGAGATGTATTTGATGAACAGCATGAACAGGACGTAGTCCTTGTACTGGCTGACATCCATGCCGCCGCGCAGTTCATCGCAAGAGGCCCAGAGAGATGTATAGAGATCAGATTTTTTGATTGCCATAACTCAACGTTGTTTGGCCCGACAATCTGCGCACAAGATCAGGGCAGTATTGCCACAGACTGCGCGTGGTTCACCGCGTCCGGGACATCGCAGATTGTCGCCGTAAACAGAACCAAGCATAAACCTTCCAGAGGCGGGAGAGCGGTAATTTCTGGAAAGGCATGATGGACATTCGTCGGTCCCACTCGATCACCAGGGGAAGCGGATCACCGTTTCCAGATCTGGAACGGTCAAATAGATCCGTTCCGCGGCCCTCAATCGCATCCTCGTCCAGACATCAATGATCTCAACAACCACGCTTTGAAAGAGCGATGTAAATTTCTCAGAGACACGTTGTTAAACCCTTCCGTGCTGACCATGACATACCAACGGGGAATATATATAAAAGCGGACGACGATGGTGCATGTTGGACACTCTCTTTACTGCAAGAACAATCGCGGATGCTGCCCATGAATCGAGTAAGCGCGAACGCGATGCAAGAGAGATAAACGGACTCTAGATAGCAGCATCTTCCTCACCGAGCACTTCCTCGGATGGCAGTGCATCGGCTTCAACTCGCCCTTTTAGTTGATCGGACCATCTCGTGGAGCTTAAGGTACAGGCGCGGGTAAACCACCGGCAGCTCACGTTTGCGAATTTGCGCCGCTTGCCCGTCCCACAGTTTCGCAGAGGGAGGCACGACGAGAGGGAGGCACGCGCTTCAGCATGAAATGAGGCAGCTCGTAAGCCAGCACCGAAGAGAGTGGAAGGTTTTTGCCGAAGGAGCGGGTCCACAGCCTTTATCGTGGCTTGTGCGCGCAGGGATGCTATCGCGCAAGCGAAAGGAGAACGATCGAGAGAAAACGATTCATAGCAACTGTGGCTCCGTGGTCCATAACCGGCAGCAGAGGTAAACATCAAACCGCATCGGCGGCCCGGATGAGGCTGAGGTAATGCTCGGGACTGTCCAATCCTGTGCCCTCACTTTCAATTTTGAAAAGATGTTGCAGTCCTGCGGCTTCATAGGCGGCCCGCGCCGACTCGTAAGCTTTTTCCGCCGCGGCCACAGATACCGTATTCTTCATGGCGTCCATGGGATAAATGAGGGTCAACGGGCGCCCGGCGATCGCAGCCGCAACTTGCGGAATATCGAAATGCAAGAGGACATCCGGAACAAAAACGTCAGCGCCATACTTATAGCGGTCCACCTGAGTGAGTGATCGATAAGAAAGAAGGCTCTGCACGGAGATCAAGCTACGAATCCGTGGGTCCAGGGCCGCGGCATAGAGACACCACAACCCCCCCATGCCTTTGCCAATCACGTGCAGATGGTTCGCGTCGGCGCCTTGACGACCAGTGACGTAGTCGACGCTTCGTACGACATCCTGCACACGCATCCCCAATAGCGACTGATCCATAAACCAGGCCATGTACGCCATGCCAGTTTCTAGATCGAATAGCTGTCCAAATTCATTGCAGGAGTCCGAGGCGGGATGAAGCGGCCGGGTATTACCGATACCACGGACCTCCACCGCCACAACAAGATTGCCTTCTCGCACCAATGTGTCGAGCACGCTATGCGTCAGTCCCGATCCTTCCTCCCCTTCGAATTCCATTCCGTCCGGTTCAATGCCTTCATCGCTGACGTAGAGAATGGTAGGCAAAACACCGGGCTTATCATCGGGAATAAAAACCCATGCAGGAATGTAAATTCCCGGTTCCGAGAGGAACTGGATCTTCTCGATCCGATAGCCCTCGCGGGGTGTCGTAACGATGTGTCGAACATCCAGAGGCTGGTCGGATTTCCGGAAGTGCAACAGCTTGCGAATTTCCGCGCCGATTTCATCCCGATATGTTTCGCGTTCGGCAGACGTTTTCGGTACCGGGCGGCCGGGAGGAAGTTGCGCCTGCTTTTGCAAAATCAGCGAGTACACCGTTTGTCGCTTCCCCGAGTAGCGAATCGAGCCATCCGGCGTGCAATACAGGCTTTCGGGAGATTCGGTCGCAAAAACTGGTTCGATCGAGGGTCCTTTGCGGTTGTAGAACCATCGGCTGAACCAATCGGTTGTCGCCAGTCTCAATTTGGGGGTCCACGCGTGCGGGTCATCCGATGGGACCGTGGCAAATTTCTCCAATGCACCGAGTCGCCGATAACGGTCCTGGACGGCCTGCGCGGCCTTTTCAAACGCTGGAGTGTACTGTTCTGTTGCCGTAAGAACCGGCCTTGGAGCAATGGCGGTATGAAGGTCGAACTCGTCGATGCCGTAGAGCGCCGAAGGAAAAAGGTTCTGCTCGACGTCCGAAGGCCCGATCGGCTCCCACGGCACAACCTTCATCGGCCATCTATTGACCATTCCTCCTTCGATAATGGCGGCGCATCGAATCCTCTCATCGACCACGCTTACGAATGTGGTCATTGATCCCCCTCCGGAGTGTCCCGCGCACCCAATCCGTTTGGGGTCCACCTCCGGCAGTGTTAACAGGTAGTCGACGGCCCTTATCGCGTCCCACACGCGATACTCCGTCAGGTTTTCTCCCAGCAGCAATTGCAATTGCCCGGGCATCGAATGCTCGTAGGTCGGAGATGGCATTTCGTCGACATTTGTTTTCGGATTCCAGAACTGGCGGCGCTCGCCTTGGCCGATAGGGTCATACGCGAGCACCACAAACCCGCTTTTCACCAGGGTGAGGTAAGCGCTTTGGTATTGAGGTAGCATCCGGGCCAGCGGGTAGTGTCCGCATGGTGAGACGATTGCCGGAAAAGGGCCGCTGCCGGTGGTTGGTACGTAGATGTTGCCTGTCACCCAGAAATCCGGACGGCTCTGAAACATGACGTTCTCAACCCGATATCCGTCCCTTTGCATGGTTTTGACGACAACCGGTCCCAGAGGATTCTTCGCGGGAAAGCCGCGCAACATCTGCACCACTTTCTCCCGGACGAACGCATTCCGCGCTTCCAAGTCTGCAGTTGTCTG
>NZ_DATKQC010000015.1:0-14311 GCF_035532915.1 Edaphobacter sp. | reverse complement strand
TGATCGCCTCCCAGAACTCCCCCTGGGAACATGCGCCATCACCAAGCGCGACCATGGTTATCTCGTCATCGTGAAAGTCGTCCGGCGCGATATTTCGGTGACGCGAGAAGTAGGTTGTTGCCTCCGCACATCCGACCGCCGGAATGCACTGGCTCCCTGTCGCGCTCGAGACGGTCATTACATGACTGTTTGGAAAGCCCCAGTGTGATGGCATCTGGCGACCACCAGAGGAGGGATCATCGGCGGAGCCAGTCGAGGCGAGAAAGATCTGTTCCGGGGTCTCGCCGAGCCCGAGCATCAGTGCCTGGTCGCGATAGTAGGGATAGAACCAGTCGTACCCCGGACGCATCGCCATCCCTGCCGCCACCAGCAACGCTTCGTGGCCCGCGCAGGAGATTTGAAAGAAGATCTTCTGCTGCCGTTTCAGCACAATCTCGCGGTCATCCGTGCGCCGCGAGAGGTACATCAGCCGGTAAAACTCTACCAACTGCTCTGGTGACAGTTCCCCTTCCGCCACCTTTTTTTCTACCGAGTTGGACACCATGTTCCGAGCCATCGTTATTGCCTCTATCAAGCAGTGATTGTACTGTTTTGAGCCTGCTTTATTCCATCCCACGTACCAAGGCCGCCTCTCATCAAGGCGGCCTGTGTGTCAAGTTCGCTGGCTGCTCTCAAACGAACAGTGGAGCGAGCACCAGCGTAATCGTAGCCAGCAGCTTAATCAGCACATGCAGGCTCGGCCCTGCCGTGTCCTTGAAGGGATCGCCAACCGTATCTCCAACGATCGAAGCCTTGTGCGCCTCCGACTTCTTGCCGCCATACTGCCCGGTCTCAATTAGCTTCTTCGCGTTGTCCCAGGCGCCGCCGCCGTTGTTCATCAGCATTGCCAGCAGGATGCCGGCGATCGTACCCACCATGAGCAGACCGGCAACGGCCTCAGCTCCTGCAAGGTTCACGGGAATCCCCGCAATCGCAGGCACGGGCAGAATCGTTCCTGGAGCGTAGATCTCCGAGGTTGCCTGATAGCTCGCGCTGAAGTGGCGGAAGATCAGGCCTACCGCTACCGGCATGCACACCACCAGCAGGCCCGGCATCACCATCTCCTTCAACGCCGCTCCGGTAACGATGTCGACGCATCGCCCATAGTCCGGCTTCGAAGTCCCCGCCATGATGCCAGGGTTCTCCTTGAACTGGTCGCGGACATCCTTCACGACCATCTGCGCCGTGCGTCCCACGGCCTTGATTGCCATCGAGCTGAATAGATAGGTCAGCATCGCGCCCAGCAGCGCGCCCACGAAGACCGGCACCTGCGCAAGGTTGATGTTGGTGAAGCTCCACCCCGGCGGAATATAACCACCGGCAAGATGAACCTTGTCGGCCACGATCACCTTGATCTCTTCGAGGTAGGCCGAGAACAGCAGAAACGCCGCCAGCGAAGCCGAGCCAATCGCATAGCCCTTGGTGAGCGCCTTGGTCGTGTTGCCTGCCGAGTCCAGCTTGTCGGTGCGCTCGCGGATCGACTCCGGCTGGTTCGACATCTCGATGATGCCACCGGCGTTGTCGGTAATTGGCCCGAACGTATCCATCGCCAGGATGTAGGCCGCGCAGCTCAACATGCCCATGGTGGCAAGCGCCGTTCCGTAGATTCCCTTGGCGTAGTCGGTGATGCCTGCAACGCCGCTCAGCCCCTGCACGCCGAAGTAGTAGCTCAACAAGAGCGCCGCCGAGATCGCGATCACCGGAAGCGCAGGGGTCTCCATGCCGACCGCCAGCCCGCTGATGATGTTCGTCGCCGGTCCAGTCAGCGACGCGGCTGCAATCGACTGCACCGGCCTGTAGCGCGACTCGGTGTAGTATTCCGTGATCCAGACAAACAGGAACGAGGTAGTCAAACCCACAACACCGCAGCCCAACAGCCACAGCGGCTTCACCATCGGCCCATCGAGCATGGTGTACACCGCGACGGCAAACCCGCACAGAGCCACGGCAGAGGTCAGATAGAAGCCACGATTCAACGCCCGCATCGGGTCTTCCGTCTCGCTCGAGCTCACCACAAACACCCCGGCGATACTCGCGATCAGATTGATGGCAAGAACGATCAGTGGGAAGAGAATCCCTTTCACTCCAAAGACGGGGTAGAGCGCAGCGCCCAGGATCATCGCGCCCACATTCTCAGCCGCGGTCGATTCAAAGATGTCCGCGCCACGGCCCGCGCAGTCGCCGACGTTGTCGCCCACCAGGTCTGCGATCACCGCAGGATTGCGCGGATCGTCCTCCGGAATCCCAGCCTCCACCTTGCCCACCAGGTCCGCGCCCACGTCCGCGGCCTTGGTGTAGATTCCGCCGCCAAGCTGGGCAAACAACGCCACCAGCGAAGCCCCGAATCCAAACCCGACCAGTTGATACGGAACCGTCTGCGGATGCTCCAGCCCACCAAACAGAAGAAACAGCATGCCCACGCCAATCAGCGAAAGCGCCACCACCACCAGTCCCGTGACGGCACCGCCGCGCAAGGCGATCTGCAGCGCCTTGTTCAGACTGCCACATGCCGCCGAAGCCGTGCGAATGTTTGCGCGAATCGAGACGTACATGCCGGTGTAGCCCGCCAGTCCCGAGCACACCGCTCCCACCAGAAAGCTGATCACCGTTTTCATCGCAAACGGTGCTGTCCGCGCCGACATATGGTAGCCCGCAAACAGCAAGATCGCCAGAATGAATGCGATAGCACCAATCGTCCGGTACTGCCGCTTCAGAAACGCCTCGGCGCCTTCGCGGATCGCGTTCGAGATCGATTGCATCTCCGGCGTACCCGTATCGAAGCAAAGCACATGCCGCGCCAGCATCCACGCTGCAATCAAGGCCAGCACCCCGACGGCCATCGCCATCCAAAGGCAAACCGCCCCACCGTCACCGGAGATACCAGCAGACGAAGCTGGAACTTGCACCTGAACGACCATACCCAGAAGGCTTACTACTTCCATGCAAAGGTCTCCTTAGAACATAAATCCATAACCAGCTTCACGAAGGCGGCCATTAGAGCATGCGCAATCCAACAGGGTCAATGCACCATGCGCGGAGCAGAACCGGGGCTTCGTCCTCCGCGCAGGAAACCAAAGTAACAGTACGCTCAAATCAAACGCTAGTCTTCCTTCCGCCGTGCGCCGATGCACCTATCAATGCAATAAAGAGGTGCATCGGTGTCGGGTCCCAGCAAAATTCATGCCATTCATCCCGATGCCGAGCGTCCGGCTTTTCCGACGGGGCGCGCGCTACGCGATATTCGCTTCGCCATCGTACTGCTGCTGTTGCTGCTCTTCGCGCCGCACCTGCATGCGCAGGTTCCGACTGCTCCCATCGCACCCAATCGCTACATCGTCGTCTATCGCAACCGCACCATTCCAGTTGATGCAGAGTCGAGCACCCGCGTCGCCGGGGCCCGTCTGCTGCATCGCGACGAGCGCCTGGGCATCGCCTCCGTCGCCGCAACCGGCCCCGTTCACGCGCACTACACTGCCGCCAGCTCGCAGAGTGATACCGAGACCATGAGCCGCCTCGCCGCGCAGCCCAACGTCGACTACGTTCTTCACGACCGCATCGTCACCGCCAACCGGCTTACGCTCAAACGCGCCGTTCCCGCCACCTTCAGCGTCATTATTGGTTCAACCACCCAAACTGGGACTTACGACTCCTTCTACACCTCATCACCCCAGGGATGGGCCGTGCAACAGGTCGGCGGCTACGGCAACAATGTCGCCGGAGGCCCCGCGCGCGGGCCATGGGACACCACCATGGGCAAGGGCATCCGCATCGCCATCATCGACAGCGGCGTCGACGAGAACCATCCTGACATCGCTCCCAATCTTGCTCTAAACCTCAGTGAAATCGATCAGACGGACATGCCCAGCCCCTGCGACGACGGCACGGCCCAGGACCAGGACGGCCACGGCACATGGACCGCCTCGCTCGCCACCGGGGCCATCGGTCCGGGTACCGGAGAGGTCATCGGCGTCGCCCCCGCCGCAACCCTGCTGAACATCAAAGCGCTCCAGCGCATGCCTGACACCAGCCTGGGAGGCGGCGCTTCCATCGCCGACCAATGCGCCAGCGGTCAGGCCAGCGGTTTATTAAGTTGGGTCATGCAAGGCATCGAAGACGCCATCGCCAACCACGCCGACATCATCTCCCTCTCCGTCGGAGCCACCGTCGATCTGACCACTGGCGAAGGCGCGGGCCTGAAGGCTGCCTTCGACCAGATCACCAACGACGCTGAGCAGGCAGGCGCCGTCATCGTGGCCTCGGCAGGCAACGACGGCCTCGACCTCTCCAACCCGCGCTACGTCGAACTTCCCGCACAGTCCAGCGGCGTCCTCGCCATCGCCGCCTCGACCAATCCCGCATGCGCCCAGAACACAGCCGCCGGAGCCACCTGCACTCCCGGCCCCATCGCGCTCGCCTACTACAGCAATCACGGAGCGCCACTCAATGCGCTTGTGGCTCCCGGAGGCAGCTATCCCGAGGGAGGCGATCTTGCCGTCAGCGGATGGGTGCGGGGCGCGTGCAGTTCGGGAAAGCCCTCCACCGTCGACGGGCCGCCCACAGACAGCGGACACAGCTTCGGCTGCTTCAACTTCGGCCACACGCCTTACGTCCAGGCCATCGGAACCAGTGCCTCCGCGCCGCTCGCGGCTGGGGCCGCCGCGCTTTTACGTGCCGCCCATCCCGGATGGACCGCCGCCGCCATCATCTCCACGCTGCGCTCGACGGCAATTCCCTCCCCGTTGCTGCCCGTCCCCCAGATCAACGCCGCGGCCGCACTGGCCGTTCACTAACGGCTCTTATCCCTTCATCCGCTCTTTTACGCTATGGGCCAGCTTCTCAATCTCATCGGCCTTTTTAATCACGTCCACGGACAGGACATCCTTATTCGTCTTACTCACATCCTGCTTCAGCTGTGTCGCCAGGACCAGCAGCTTATCCGTATCCTGTACTAATTGCTTCTGCCGCTCGCTGTTCCGCGACCGCGCCTGTTGCGCCTCTACCTCCGGCGATATGGAAGGCCCCATCGGGGGCGGCCCCGCTCCCGGCTGTCCCGGAATAGATTGCTGCTGGGGAAGCGGCTCCGCCAGTTGCCCATGACTGCAAGTCCCCGAAACTCCAGCAAGAACAGCGATCGCAATCACCGCTAAACGAAGAAGTCTCATACTGCCCCCTCATCTCACGATCCTCTGTGGAATTGCATCCGATTTATTCCCGGACATTGCATCCTATTTATAGGTCAAGCATTCTCTTCTATAGCAACCGTTACGAAAGCGAGACGCCATAATCATGCTCCTCCAGGCATTGCCACTGCAAGACGAACGTATCTCCAGGGTCCTCGCGCGGGACTGGCACGACGATGTCATCAATTTTGTCAGCAAAGATCTGCCCCGTCTTCTCTTCATCCTTATTCTCGCGTTCGTCCTGCAACGAATCGTCCTCTTCTTCGTCAACCGGATGCGTCTTCGCGCCGACAAGCAGGTAGCTAACGGGCAGCGCGCAGCCCAGCTACGGACCGTGGCAGCCATCATCCGAGCTACCTCTTACAGCCTGATCGGATTCATCGTCCTTCTGCATGTACTGTCGATCTTCAACATCAACCTCACGCCCTTGCTGGCCTCGGCAGGCGTCGTCGGCGTCGGCATCGGCCTGGGCGCGCAGTCCATCTTCAAGGACATGCTCAACGGCATCTTCATTCTTATCGAAGACCAGTACAACGTAGGCGAAGTCGTCAAGATCGCCGGTCTCCAGGGCACGGTCGAAGACCTGACGCTGCGCCTCACCCGCCTCCGCGACGGCGACGGCACCCTCTACATCATCCCCAACAGCCAGATCGCCACCGTCTCCAACCTCTCCCGCGACTTCTCCCTCGCCACGCTCAACGTCAGCGTCGATGCCAGCGCCAATCCGGATAAAGTCATGGCTGTCCTGCGTGAGGTCGCCGCCAGTGTCCGCAACGACAGCGCGTTCCGCGACATCGCCATCGCCGACCCCAACATCCTCGGCGTCGACAAGATCGAAGGCCGCGCCGTTACCTATCCCGTCCAGATCCGCGTCCGCGCCAATCAGCGCGACCCCGTCCTTCGCGAGCTGCGCCGCCGCATTATCATCACCTTTGAGAAGGAGGGCATCCCACTAGGCAACGATCCCGCCAACATGCTCATCCTGCGCGCACCCAACCCCACTGCGCCACCCGCGCAACAGCCACTTATCGGCAGCTAAGAATCACCGTCAGGAGAAAACCATGAAGATAATGCAAACCGTTGCCGCTGCAAACGGACTCTCACTACAGGCCTCGGAACGCCCCACACCAACGCCCGGTCCCGACGAAGTGCTCATCCGCGTGCATGCCGCCGGGATCATTACAGCCGAACTGGACTGGCAGCCGACAACACACAAGGCTGATGGATCTCCACGATCCAACGCCATCCCGACGCACGAGTTCTCCGGCGACATTGCAGCGTGCGGCGAAGGCGTCAAGTCCTTCACCGAAGGACAGGCCATCTACGGAATGAACGACTGGTATCAGGAGGGCGCTCTCGCCGAGTTCACCGTCGCCCCAGCTACATCCATCGCTCTGCGACCGAAGTCACTATCGTACGAGCAGGCCGCCACCGTACCCATTGGAGCCCTCACCGCGTGGCAAGCGCTCACCACGCACGGACACCTCCAACCACAGCAGCGCGTGTTGATACATGGCGGAGCGGGTGGTGTCGGCTTCTTCGCCGTACAGTTCGCAAAGTCCCTCGGCGCATACGTCATCGCCACAGCGTCTGCAGACACCATTCCGTTTGTCAAAAGCCTCGGTGCCGATCAGATACTCGACTATCGCGCCACCCGGTTCGATCAGGAACTCCGCGACATCGACCTCGTCGTCGATACCGTAGGCGGCGAGACGCTTGCTCGCTCCTGGAACGTCCTTCGTTCCGGCGGCCGCGTCGTAACAGCCGCATCCGACATCCCGGACGACGCTCCACATAAAATCAAGGACGCCTTCTTCCTCGTCCAACCCGATGGCAAACAACTGTCCGAGATTGCCGGCCTTCTCGATGCAGGAAAGCTGCGAACCTTCGTCAAAGCGATCGTGCCTTTGCAGGATGCGGAACAGGCATACAACCAGTCCATTTCATCTGCCCTGAGATACGGAAAAACAGTAGTCGCCTTAGCTCCCTGAGCCATTCGCGACATTCGCTGCGCGTCATACTCCTGAATGATCTGCCGCGCCACCTCGGCCACATGGCTGAATCCTCTGCCCTCTAGCTCGCCCAGCACGGTCGTCTTCCCCGCGCCGGGCGCCGCCGCTCATCGCCGTCAAAGTCTGACCGCGTTCCTCTATAACGCCTGATTCATCGCCGCGATTAGCGCCTCCACCGTCCGCACCGGAGGCAGGCAGCCTCTCCCGGTACAGATCACCGCGACACTTCCATCGACACTGTCATCGATTCCGGGCAGATGCGGCAGCGTCTCAGCCAACGCAGGAGGCAGGGCGCTCAACTGGTCCCTGCGAAGCCGAACCACGCTCTTGTTCACCGCATAGCGAGCCAGCGCAACCGCCTCCAGCCTCCGCGCCTCGTCATCGTCGCCGATCACGCAGACCTGCACCGTACCCAGCAGCAGCCGTTGCAAAGCCAAACCATAGCTCGCGGCATAAAGCCCAAAGTGCTCCACCACGCCCGCAAATGTTTCGAGCGTCTCCAGCGCCATCACCGCATACTCCTCGCGGTCATTCAACGCCGCCAGCCGCAGCAGCAGCGCAGCCGCCACAGGATTCGCAGCTGGCGTAGGCGAATCCTGCAAAGGCTTACGCCGCGTCACCAGAGCGCCCAGCCGCACCTCACCCTCTGCCGGAGCCTCGGTGTCGAAGAACGCCAGGCCGGTCTTGTCATAGAACCGCGCCACCGCACTCGCCGCAATCCTCTCGGCGGCAAGGTAATAGCGCATCTCCCCGGTAGCCTCCCATGCGTCGAGAGCGGCATGGCCCACAAACACATAGTCATCGAGCACCCCGGCCACGCGGGCAGCACTGCCGCCCTCCTCGCCATAGGCCACCACATGCGCCATGCCCTTACCTGCATCCCAAGCCTCGTGCAGCAAGCGATCCAGCGATTTCAACGCAAACGCCTTCGCCTCGGGCAGATCGAGCACGCGCCCCGCCTCCAGATAAGCCGAGATCATCATCCCGTTCCACGCTACGTAAACTGTCTTATCGACATAAGGAGTAGGCCGCTCCAGCCGCGCCGCATACAGCTTCTTCTTCGCCGAAGCCAACCGCTCCCGCGCCACCTCCACGGTCACGCCGTTGGCTCGCGCCACCTCTTCCAGCGTCACCCGAATGTGCAGCACGTTCTTCAGTGGATCGTGGTGCATGTCGCCGATCTCGCCGATGTCGTAGTACGCCCCGGCAATGGCCATCTCCTCGGCAGACAACACCGCAGCCGCCTCGTCGCGAGTCCACGTAAAGTAGTCGCCGTCATCCTCCAGCGAGAAATCCGCGTCCTGCGATGCATAAAAGCCTCCCTGCTCGCGGTCGCTCAGCCACTCGTCGATCCACAGGATCATCTCCCGCGCCACACGTGCGCTCTCCGGCTCGGCAAATGTCTGGAAGGCGTGGACATAGTTCTTCAGCAGCTCGCTATTGTCGTAGGCCATCTTCTCGAAGTGCGGCACCACCCATCCCTCATCGACCGAGTAGCGATGAAACCCGCCCGCAAGGTGGTCATAAATTCCCCCCTGCGCCATCTTTTGCAGCGTTACCATCGCCGCCGTCTTCGCAGCCTCGTTGCCTCCGCCGCGCGAGGCCGTATCCAGTAACAGATCGATCGCGCCCGAATGAGGGAACTTGGGCTGCGAGCCGAAGCCGCCGGAGCGCGGATCGAACTGCTTCACCGCAGAGTCCACCAGCTTCTGCACCAGCTCCGGCCCCGGATTCCCTGCCCTGCCCATGAACGACTCATTATGCTCAATCGCCGCAATCACGCTGGCCGCCGACTCGTTTACCTGGTCGCGCTGCTTCTCGAAGGCCTCCGCCATCGTCAGCAGCACCCGCTGAAAACCCGGCCGCCCATGCTGGTCCTGCGGCGGAAAATATGTCCCTCCAAAATAAGGCTTGCCATCGGGAGTGAGAAAAGCCGTCAACGGCCATCCGCCCTGTCCGCTGATCGACGACACCGCCGCCTGGTAGCGCGTGTCCACATCGGGGCGCTCGTCGCGGTCGACCTTCACGGGAATGAAGTGCTCATTGATGACCTTCGCCGTCTCCGCATTCTCGTAAGACTCGCGGTCCATGACGTGGCACCAGTGGCACCACACCGCGCCAATGTCCAGCAGAATCGGCTTGTCTTCGGCCTGCGCCAGCGCGAACGCCTCCGGCCCCCACTGTTGCCAGTCCACTGGTTGATGCATCGCCGACCGCAGATAGGCCGAAGCCGCCCGTTCCAAAGAATTCTTCTTTTCGCTCATAGGTTTAAGTCTAGAGCACCCGAAGGCCACCTATGGATCACCCCTCGATATCGGAACTTTTTTTCCGAACAGCCGCCCGCTATCTTCGTGCAACGCGGCAGATTGCTTCCCAGAAGTCTTTCCACGTTTAGCGCCACCAGCCCGAGTGAAGTTCCGTTTCTTCCACCACTTCAGTCGGACGCCCCGGCTCCGGCGACCATAACAGGATCTGCTGCTCCGCGGCGAGCTCCAGCATTCGCTGAATCGGCTGCTTCCACCCATGCAGCGCCAGGTCGAACAGTCCCCAGTGGATCGGCATCATCAACCCTTTGCCGCCCAAGGCCGCGAAGGCACGGGCCGCGCCTTCCGGCCCCATGTGAATGTCTGCCCATAGCTCGTGGAAGGCTCCGATCTCGAGCATCGTCAGGTCGAACGGCCCATACGTCGCCCCAATCTCGGCAAAGCCCTCCCACCAGCCCGAGTCCGCGCCAAAATATATCTTGTGCTCGCGGCCCTTCAACACAAACGCCGACCAGAGCGTCTCGAACCGGTTGCGCATCGTCCTACCCGAAAAGTGTCGAGCGGGAACCGCCGTAACCTCAAGCGCGCCCTCCCCGACCGTCACGCTCTGGGTCCAGTCCATCTCCGATATTTGTGCTCGATCGACTCCGAACCGTTGCAGTATCCCGCCAACTCCCAAAGACGTCACCCATCGCGTCTGGCTCATCGAATCCATCCGCGAAAGCTTGCGGATGGTAGCTTCGCCCAGATGATCGTAGTGGTCATGCGACACCAGCACCACGTCAATCCGGGGAAGATGCTCCAACGATAAGGGCGGCGGAAAGAAGCGTCTCGGCCCAGCCCACTGCACAGGAGATGCTCGCTTGTCCCACACCGGATCGATCAGGACGTTTGCTCCGTCGATCTCGACGAAGAGAGACGAGTGGCCCATCCACGTCACCCGCAAGCCGCTCGCCGGGGGTGTCAGGTAAGTCGAGACATCCGTTTTGAACGGCCCTGGAGATTGTCTCGGCACCTTCTCTTCTTTGCTCTTTAAATAGAGCGGAAGCAACTTCAGGATTGTGTTCCACTCCCCCACACTGGTAAGGACCGGGTTCAGGAACTTCTGTCCCGACCGTCTCGCGTTCCGCAACATCGTCATATCTGGTTCGATGCCCCAATCGACCGCCGGCCGGTTCTTCCTGCAGATATGGCCAGCCTATCCCAATTCTGCTCGATTGCGCTTAACAAAAAGAGGGCCCGGTAGATTCCCGGACCCTCTCCATTACATCTCTCTTACTGTGCAAGCGGAGCGGGATTCTCTACTATCGGCTTCGCCGTGGCCGGAGGCTTTGGAGCTGTCAACCCCGGGATCACCGGAGCCTGAGCTACACTACCCTGCGCCACGTCCGTAATGCTGATGCCGTACTTGTCGAGCGTATTCGAGAGCAGTTGCGACAACGCAGCTCTGTCCTTCGCATAGACTGCCGTATCCGAGATCAACGTGTTCTCCGCAGCTGCAAGGTTACGCTCCTGCTGCAGCACATTGGCTGAAGTCGACGCGCCCAGCTTGTACTTTTTCTGCTCGGCGTCGAGACTCTGCAGCGCATAGTCCCGCCCTGCCTCAGCTGCCTTTACCTGAGCCCGGTCGTTGGTCAAAGCATATTGACCATTGATGACATTGATCCGGATCTGGGTATAGAGTTGCTGCAACCGCATCTGTGACTGCCGGTACTCCATCTGCGACCGTGCCTGGTCGGCCTGCGCCGTCCGGTTTCGCAGCGTAATTGTGATGTTGACGCCAACACCCTTGTCGGGGCTTGAACTGTCGAACAGGCTGCCAAACGTGCCCCCATAGCTGATGGTTGGAACAGTGCCAGGCGGGCAGTGCGCCGCACCCGCACCAAATCCGCAAAGCAGATTTGGGCTCTGTGCTCCGCCAAGCCCGTTTCCACCGTAGAATGCATACGCATCCACCGTCGGCAGCAGGCCATTTTTTTCCGCTTTAATGGTGATCTGGTTGTTCTTCATGTTCAGCACCGCCTGCTCGATCTGCGGATTGTTAGTGTAAGCCTGCTTCACCAGGTCTTCCACAGACATATCTTCCTCTGGCAGCCTGGCCAGGCTTATCCGGTCAGTCGGAATCACAGGTGCGCTCGAAAGCTGCGGATCGTTCAGGTTCCGCGCAATCGCTTGCTTCATAATCAATTGCTGATACTCCAGGTTCGACTGTGAAGCTACCAGCAGTTGCTTATCGCTCGCCACCGCACTATCGGAGTTCACCACGTCCAGCGGAGCCAGCGTTCCAATCTCCAACTGCTTCCGGTTGTCCGAAGTCAGTTGCGAACTCTGTGCCAGCGCGCGTTCCTTGGCCTGCTCATCCTCGTACGCGCTCACCAGCCCCCAGTAGATGCTCTCCACCTGGTTGACCGTATAGATCACCTGCTGCCGGAACGCCGAGTCTGTAATTCTGCGGTCGTTCTTCGCCTGCACAATAAACCGCCGGTTGATCCCCCAACCAAATCCCTGCAACAGATGCTGCGTCAACTGTGCACGAAACGACGCGGACAGCTGCGGACTGTAGCTCGAAAAGGGATTGTTCGTCGTCACCCGCGTGTTGTCGAACGTTACATTCAACAGCGAGCCCGTCACAAAACCCTGCTGATATCCGAAGTTATAGGTTCCGGTGCTCGTGGTGAGCGTAGGCAGTCCACCGCTGAACAGTGTATTGGTCTGCAGTTGGTCCACCTTCTCATACTGCAGATTGCCGGTCAGCACCGGGTCGAGTTGTTCCGGAAGCGGACCGCCGCCATTGGTGCTCAATACCAAGCCCGAAGTTCCGGTACCACCGCCGCCTGCTCCGCTTGAAGTACCTCCGGGGCCGCCGCCGCCAACTACAGTCGTTCCCGAACCGCCAATTGTGTTCGCCACCAAACCCGTTGAAATACCGCGCAGTGACGATCCCGCCTTCGCCCGCAGAAGATCCGTGTCCGCGATGTCCAGGTTGAGTCGTGCAATTGCGATATCGTAATTGTTTTCGAGCGCCAGCATCACCGCGTCTGAAAGGCTCAGATAGATCTTGCCGTCCCGCATCAGCGCATCCAGGTTCGGGGTATTGTCCAGCCGCGGCGCGGGTACATCGGTCGCGGTGTATGGCGCAACCGGGTTCCAGAAGTGGCTCTTCGGCTGCGCGTAGTCATGGTTCGTGTCGCGCAGATAGAGCGGCTCGGTCAGCTTCGGCTGCGGCGCCTGCGGCAACCCGCGCTGCCCGGTGGTGTCGTTTACCACCGTCTGCGGCATCGCCGGTGCGGTAGGATTCGTCTGTTGCGCCAGTGCCGGTTGCACAATCACACTCATCAGCATCAGGCCAATACTCGCTGCCGCCTGCATGTCCCTTAATCTCACGATGGCTCTCCAACTCTTCCCTGGCTCGTTCGCCAGCCTCTTCCCCGGCGCTGCCTATTTGCGCAGGCAGCCTCTCCGGAGTCCTTCAACTCTCAGCAACCCGGCAAAAATCCACAGGGCTACCCTTAGACTTCCAACTTTTCCAATTCACTTAAGACGCGCTGGAAGTTCCGCACGATTCTTTAAAGAAAGCCTAAAGCCTTGATTCAAACCAGACATGGGCAGTAATACGCACAGATCCGGCGCTTCGTTCCCGGCGACCGTGCCAAATCTTTGCCTTGATTTTCAACTCGCCAAGTATATCAACCCGCATCATGCTCCAAACACAAACCTTTAGGCCAAGGTTAGAATCATCCCAATCAAAAGATGACCCCCTCCGTTCCCATCTCCGATATCTATATTCACATCCGGATCGTCATCTCCATCATCGTCGGGCTGTGCATCACCACGCTGCTCTCCGGTTTCGCCCGTTTTGTCCAGCATCCCCGCCGCGAACGCGCTTCGATCCTGCACCTCGGCTGGGCCGCGTCCATCCTGCTCTGGGTCACCCATTTCTGGTGGTGGGAGTTCCGCCTCGCCTCCATCCGCCGGTGGAACTTCCAGACCTACCTCTTCGTCATCTTCTACGCGATTCTCTATTTTCTGCTCTCAAAGCTGCTCTTCCCCGACGATATCAGCGAATACGGCGGCTATGAGCAGTACTTCATCTCCCGCCGCCGCTGGTTCTTCGGCCTGCTCGCCGCCACCCTCTGCTTCGATTACATCGACACCCTGCTCAAGGGCGCGGATTATCTCCACTCCTTCGGCATCGAATACCCCATCCGCATGGCCGTCAATCTTGTCTTCTGCGCGGTGGGTCTGCTCTTCCCCAACCGCCGCGTCCAACTCACCGTGCTGGCCCTCACCGTGGCGTACCAGATAACGTTCATCTTCGTGTACTACAACGTGCAATGAACTCGAGGCAGCCTAAAGCCCCAACTCGCTCAATCCGGGATGCTCATCCGGACGCCGCCCCAACGGCCAGTGAAACAGACGGTCCCCCTCCCGAATCGGCACATCATTAATGCTGGCGTGGCGAACCTTCATCAACCCCTTTTCGTCGAACTCCCAGTTCTCGTTGCCGTACGAGCGAAACCAATCGCCCTCCACGTCATGCGACTCATACGCAAAGCGCACGGCGATCCGGTCGTCGCCGAACGCCCACAGCTCTTTAATCAGACGGTACTCCTGCTCCTTGCCCCATTTGCGCGTCAGAAACTCGACGATCTGCTCGCGCCCGTGAACAAACTCCGACCGGTTCCGCCATCGGCTGTCCACGCTGTAGGCCAGCGAAACCCGCGCCGGGTCCCGCGAGTTCCATCCATCCTCTGCCAGGCGAACCTTCCGGACCGCAATCTCCCGCGTAAACGGCGGCACCAGCGCAACGTTCTCA
>NZ_DATKQC010000014.1:0-8606 GCF_035532915.1 Edaphobacter sp. | reverse complement strand
CTGTGATCGCGGCGAATGCGGTGACGTTTGTGTTGGCAATGAGCATTCTTGTGATGAAGCTGCGCTTTGACCGTGACGCGATGAAGGAGGTAACGGGAGTATGAGCCACGAAGGAATTCGGATTGTGAACGCGGACGACGCTCAGCGCGAGGCGGAACAGGAACGGCATCTGCATGCGGACGCCGTCACTCCCAAAAAAGTGCGGGTCATGAAGACCGAGGGGACCGGCATCGAGATCGATTGGAAGGATGGTCATCGCAGCGTTTGGAACTTCGCGTGGCTTCGCAATGCCTGCCCCTGCGCAACCTGTCACGAAGAGCGGGATAAAAATGGTCGCAAGCCAGGCGTTCCCAAGCCCAAAGCACAGGCGCTGTTGGCGATGTACGAGGCCCCTGCAAGGCCGGTCGAAGTAACTCCGGTGGGCAAGTATGCGCTCAAATTTAAATGGAACGACGGGCACGAGTCCGGGATTTACTCGTGGGACTATCTGCGGCGCGTCTGCCAGTGCGCGGAGTGCGCGGCAAAGGGTTGACCGCTTCCGGCTTGAGATAAACCAGCTTCTGCAGACGCGGAGTGCGCGCGACTTCGGCAAGCGAATACTCGTCCAGCTTATCGAGAAAGGCAGCGTAGGCACTATCGAGCGCTCCCTTGAGCAGGCAGGCCCCGGCAAGCGGGCAGAGCTGCGAATAGCAGTCGATGACAGAGTCCCCCGGTTCGACCACCCGCAAAATTTCGCCGACAGAGATCGACTCGGCAGACCGCGCCAGCCGCAATCCACCGCCTGCTCCTTTGCTGGTGATGAGGAATCCCTGTTGCCCAAGCTGGTGCGCCACCTTCACCAGATGAGCGTAGGGAACGTTGAACATGCCAGCCGCAGCGCGGACAGTGACCGTGGCCTGCATGGGCTCGGGGCGGCTGCCGAGATACATCAGCAGCCGCAGGGCCAGATCCGAAAAGCGGTTGATACGCATGAAAAAGTAACTCCGATAAATTATGCGTTCGCCAGTTCCGTTATGAAGGACGGATCAGGAGCGAATGCTTCACTATAACGGTCGGAGAGGGGAACATTCAGCTGATCGAGAACTTTCTCGACGGCTGCCATGAAGCCCACGGGTCCGCAGTAATAGAAATCGGTGGCCTGCTCAAAAAGGTAAGGGCGCAGGGAGTCGATTGTGATGCGGCCCTCCACATCGAAGTCGCGACCCTGCACGTCCGCAGGCGTCACCTTCTCGTAGTAGATCAGGGCGCGAGTATGCGGATGCGCAGCGGCAAGCGAGCGAACCTCGTCGCGGAAGGCATGGTGCCTGCGCTGCGTCGTGGCATGAACAAAGAGCGCCGGGCGGTGGCTGGAGTTGCGAGCGAGGTGCTCGAACATGCAGATGGCCGGCGTGATGCCAACGCCTCCGCTCAGCAGCACCACCGGCTTGCTGTTACTACGCAGAACAAAGTCGCCCTGTGGCACATGCGCCAGGATGGTGTCGCCCTCGTGCACCGACTCGTGAAGATGATTGGAGATGAGGCCATTCTCCGCTGCCGCGATGTGTGCCGGTGCAGACTCGCGTTTGACGCTGATGCGGTAGGTGCGGCCATCGGCAATCTTCGAGAGGCTGTACTGGCGGATCTGCGTGAAGGCAGAGTCGGGAACGTGAGCCTTGACGCCAAGATACTGTCCCGGCTCAAAGGTTGGTAAAGGGGCACCTGTGGGAGATGAAAGATGGAACGATGTGATGGTCTCGCTCTCTACGACCTTGCGCTCAACTTTGAGTGGAGCATAGCCGGCCCATCCTCCGAGCTGCTCCCGGCCATCGGTGTAAAGCTTCTGCTCCACTCCCGTCATGATCTCCGCAAGCTGGCCGTAAGCCGCGCCCCAGGCGTCAATCACAGCGGGCGTAGCGGCTTCCCCGAGCACGGTGCGTATGGCGCGCAGCAGATGATCGCCGACAATGGGATAGTGTTCGGGCTGAACTTCGAGGCTGGCATGTTTGTGCGTGATGCGGTTGACCATGCCGCCTAGTTGGTCGAGTTTGTCGATGTGGGCCGCATAGGCGAGGATCGAGGCGGCAAGACTGCGCGCCTGTCCGCCGTTCTGCTGGTTCGCAGGATTGAAGATGTTGAACAGCGAGGGATGTTCTTCGAACAGAGTGCTGTAGAACTCGGTGGTGATCGTTTCGCCATGCTGCTGAAGAACGGGGACCGTAGCCTGAACAATTTCTTTTTGATGCTGGAGCATAAAGGCTCCTCCTTTTGAATATATATTTCGCATACATATTCATGTTCAGGATATAGCTCATTAAACGCAAATCCTAAGCGATAAACGCGCACATCAAGAAAATGTATAGGGACTATGAGACAACGTTCAGCACAGTGAGCGCTTCTTCTACGCTGTTGGCGACGAGAAGGATCTCGCGGCTCTTCTGCTTGAGCATTCCCTCGGCTACGGCATGGTCGAGGAAAGCCAGTAACTGGTCGTAGAAGCCGCTGATGTTCAAGAGCACGATCGGTTTGTTGTGCAGCTTGAGCGTCTGCCATGCAAGCACCTCAAACATTTCTTCGAGCGTTCCGAAGCCGCCGGGCATGATGACGAAGGCGTCGGATTTCTCTCCCATCAGCGCTTTGCGCGTGTGCATGGTGTCAACGACGTGCAGCTCGGTGATGCCGCGGTGCGCGACTTCGAGATCGACGAGGACCTCGGGAATGACGCCAACCACGCGCCCTCCATGGGCAAGTGCCGATTCTGCCACAGCGCACATGAGGCCTACTTTGGCTCCGCCATAGATGACGCCGATATCGCGCGCGGCGAGCGCACGGCCCAGATCATCGGCAGCGGCCTGGTAGGCGGGATCGACGCCGCTGGCCGAAGCACAGAAGACAGCAATATTGTGAATGGACATGCTTCTAGATTATCGTCTGTCAGCCGCGGACGATCATTGCAAGATCTACCTGAAAGTCGAAGAGGGCAGACAGGAACCGTCTGCCCTCTTATGGAGAGAGTGAAGAAGTCAGCGCAGGGTCACCGTGGAGCCGCTGAATCCGGTTGAAACCTCCAGTACCAGGGTGCCCGCCGGATGGGCGCTGCTTGCCGCGTTGGTGACGATTCGCGTGCCGGTGGGCAGATCGAGTTTGATGGTCTCACCGGCTTTCAGCGTCAGGGCGGTATCCCCCGCCTTGAGATCCATCGCTGCGGCGGAAGCATTGTGAAGCTGGAACTTGACAGTCTTCGACCGAACGAACATGGCGTTGACGGGAGCGATCATGTTGACGCGCGAGGCGTAGAGGCCCTGCGAGGCAAACAGGCATGCGATGGCGATTGGTGCGACGAGAAAAGGGCGGCGAATCATAAGAGCGCTCCTTGGAATGCGTTTCTGCTGCGGTGTTTGAGGAACGAGGCATGCCTTGCATGCGAGAGAGCATGGCTCTGCGTGAGCGTGGAACACGAGTTCACGCAAAGCCAAAAACTTCAAGCAATGTACGAGCAGCGCTCGTCAGGATGGGGTTTCGACAGACTCCCGCCATGCGGAAGACAACTAGTCGACGTTAATTGTTTGGTTTGGATGGCTCGCGTCAACGACGACAAGAACGTCCCCGGGGTTATGGGTCTTCATGCTGCTGTATACGGTGACTGTGGTTCCGACCGGGATCGCAAGATGCGTGACCTTATGGGAGGCGAGAGTTTTGACCTTCGAACCCACTTTGATCTGGCGAGGATACTCCGCCGTGTTGTTGAAATCGACGGTGACATCCGCGGAGCTGCTGCTTGTCGTTGCGGTGCTCTTATCCTTGTGGAAGACGCTGCCGAATGGGGCAGCATAGAGCATGCTAGATGAGCAGGCGACAGTGAGAACGAGAACGAGTGTTTTCTGACGGAACATGAGTTTCTCCCTTTGTGCTCGATGACGACGGGATCTCTCTGTCATGGATCAGGAAGTTCGTCGTTGTGTTGGTTACGCAGTTTGGATGTGAGTTGTTCCGGATTCGATGGAAAAAATTGTAGAGAGCATAAGAATAATTCACCGGCATTTATTGGAATTATTTCTGCAAATAGATCCCCATCATCTGTCGTCAATGATTCCCATCACATGTCGTCAATCTTGAGGTATAGGTGGTCAAAAAAACTGACGCCGCGCGTGCACGTAAAATTGAGATTGGAGCTTTAGAAATGCCATCGCAGTTGGTAGCAAATATGAACCCACAGCAACGGGAGGGAGTCGAAGCTGTCGACGGCCCGGTGTTGCTGTTGGCGGGCGCGGGCAGCGGCAAGACTCGTGTGATCACCCATCGCATTGCTTATCTCATTCAGGAAAGAGGGATTCCGGCGGACTCGATCCTCGCCGTGACATTCACGAACAAGGCTGCCAAGGAGATGGCCGAGCGCGTCGACAAGATTCTGGGGCACACCTCGCTGGCCAAGCCCATGCTGGCGACGTTCCACTCCTTCTGCGTGCGCGTCCTGCGCCGCGACATCGAGGCCATGCGTGTCAATGGTGTTGGACTGACGCGGACCTTCGCCATCTACGATGAGACCGACCAGCAGGCAGTTGTGAAACAAGCATTAAAGCGTCTGGCCATCGACGACAAATCATTGAAACCGCGGGTTGCGCTTGGTCGCATCTCGTGGGCGAAGAACCACATGATCGACCCGCAGGAATACTTCCTGGCGAGCGCGAACCCGATGGAAGAGAAGATCGCGCACATCTTCGAGATCTATCGCAAGGAACTGTTCAAGGCGAATGCGCTGGACTTCGACGACCTGCTGCTTGAGACCGTTCGCTTGTTGAAGTCTTCCAGTGAGGTACGAGAGAGGTACAACCGCCGCTATCGCTACCTGATGATCGACGAGTACCAGGACACGAACCGTCCGCAGTACGAGTTGATGAAGCTGCTGACCGGGCCGGAGGGGAACGTCTGCGTCGTCGGCGATGAGGACCAGTCCATCTATAGCTGGCGCGGCGCGGACATCCGCAACATTCTGGAGTTCGAAAAAGATTTCCCCAAGGTCCGGACGATTCGGCTGGAGCAGAACTATCGCTCGACGCAGGTGATCCTCGAAGGTGCGTCGGCGGTCGTCGCTCAGAATACGCAGCGCAAGGGGAAGAACCTGTGGACGTCGCGCGAGGGCGGCTCGCTGATTGGCTTCTATGAAGCGCCGGACGGCGAAAATGAAGCGCTGTTCATTGCGGACCGTATTCAGAAGTATCTTCGTGCCGCGGGCGAGCAGGAAGACGCTCCACGATGCGCTGTGCTCTACCGCACCAACTCGCAGTCTCGATTGGTGGAAGAGGCGCTGCGGCGATATCAGATTCAGTACCACATGGTCGGCGGCTTCAGCTTCTACGATCGCGCCGAGGTAAAAGACATCCTCAGCTATATGAAGCTGGTGCAGAATCTGCACGACTCCATCGCGCTGAGCCGGGTGGTGAACTCTCCCCCGCGAGGCATCGGCAAGACGACGATGGAGACGCTGGAGCGCATGGCGCTCTCCTCCGGGATGAGCACATGGGACGCGATCGGCGTTGCAATCGAAGACAAGTTATTGCCGCAGAGAGCATTGATTGCGCTGAGTGGCTTTCGCCGTCTCATCGAAGATGCGCGCGCAATGCTCGGTCCGGGATTCGCCGAGAAGCTCACCGAAAATGTCAGGGAATCAGAGAGCGGGGATCAGGGACCGGACAGTGACGACGCCTCCTTTGATATTGCAGCGATGGAGGCCGCCACTGAGACTGACGACGCGGCCGATACCTCGTTCGATACCAGCTTCAACTTCGGTTTTGACTTCGGCCCCAGCGAAGAAATTTCTACCATCGCGGCAGAGAACGCTGTCGATTCCGATGCCGCTCACGAGATTGACGCAGTTTCGTTCAATCCGTTTGCGCCAGTGGTATTGAAGAAATCGGCTGCGGGGTCTCGTAGCAGAATCGCTTCCGCGGCTAAGAGCGAAGATGTTGTATCCGAAACGACGCAGGCGAAGCCTGCATTCCGCAAGCCCGGTGATGCAGCCACCTTGCCCGAGCTGATCAAATTTCTGAATGATCGCAGCGGTTACATCCGGGTGCTGGAAGATGAGGCCACGCCGGAGTCGTTCTCGCGAATTGAAAATCTTAAGGAACTCGCCAACGCTGCCCAGGACGCGCAGGAGCGAGGCGAGACGCTGCACGAGTTTCTCGATCATGCTGCGCTGGTGAGCGACGCTGACTCCTATTCCGCCGACGCCCGCGTGACGCTGATGACGCTGCACGCGGCAAAGGGGCTGGAGTTTCCGCTGGTCTTTCTGGCGGGCATGGAGGAGGGACTCTTTCCGCACTCGCGCACCTTCACCGACCCCACGGGCCTCGAAGAAGAGCGCCGTCTCTGCTACGTCGGCATGACCCGTGCGATGGACACGCTGGTGATGACGCGTGCGCGCTATCGTCGTCGCTACGGCAGCGACATGCCGGAGTCGAGCATTCCTTCGCGTTTTCTCGAAGAGGTTCCCTCGCGTCTGGTCGAAGACCTCGGTAGTCCACCAGCCCGTCCGCAGTTCTCGGGCTTGGATTACGGAAATTCCTACTCCACTCCGTACCCAAAGGCGAACCGGTTTGGCGGTGGCAACGCCGAAGCGGGCGAGCGCCATTACAGCTACGAGGACGAAGACCAGAGTGCTTCGAGGGGTGGATCAGGCAGTTCGTCCACGAGCGGCAGCCGCTCGAAGTTCAGCAAAACCGCCGCTCCGGGGCAGTCTATCGACAACATTGCGAGTTTCTTTGCTGGCCGCGGACAGACGATCTCGCGGCCAAAGCTGGGCATTCCCGAGGCCACCGGAAAGACCGGACTGCAGCAGGGATCCCGCGTCCGCCACCCGAAGTATGGCGAAGGAACCGTCTTTCGCCGCGAAGGCGATGGGGATGACGCGAAGATTACAGTACAATTTCAACAGCACGGCGTGAAGAAGCTGGTGGAGAAGTTCGCCCAGCTGGAGCGCCTCTAAAGTTCTGAAAAATCGCACCTATAGAAAGATTGGCACCGAATCATGGCAAATACCAAGAGCATCACCGATACCGACGAGCGCAAGAAAGTAAAGCGCGCAGCACGCAAGAAGGCAGCTCCCAAGGCAAAGCGCACCGGCGCTCGCGGCGAAAACAAGGCCAAGATCAAGAAGGCTTCACGCGGCCAGAGCAAGCGGTAACGGCACGAAGCTCTAAGCGGAGCAGCCAATGCAGCTCTCGCTGCGCTGGCAATCACAAGGGTTCCGCTTAGAGCCAGTCCCTCCGGACGAGCGTCAAGCTGCTCCAGATTAATTCTGTTTGAGGAGCAATCCCGCTGGCCAGACAGATATTTCGTACCAAATCGATCGACAAGCTGATCTCTGAATCGGAGAGGCCGGAGCACGCGTTGAAGAAGACGCTTGGCCCGGTCTCTTTGACTGCGCTCGGCATCGGCGCGGTGATCGGGTCGGGAATCTTCACTGTGATCGGCGTAGCCATCGGCGGAAACCCCGCCGCGCTTGCATCGTGGCCCGACTCCCCCGTCATCGATCTCATCCTGCACCACGGAGCCATTGCCGGACGTCCCGGCGCGGGCCCCGCGATCGCAGTCTCGCTGATACTGGTGGCGATCGTCTGCGCGCTGACCGGCCTCTGCTACGCTGAGCTGGCATCGATGATCCCCATTGCGGGCTCGGCCTACACCTACACCTATGCGACACTCGGCGAGCTGGTGGCGTGGATCATCGGCTGGGACCTCATCCTCGAATATGCCTTCTCCAACATGAGCGTCAGCGTTGGCTTCGCGGCGCATGTGGTGGCGCTGCTGGACTGGATGGGGTTGCGCATCTCTCCCCAGTGGCTCTCTCCTGCTTATCTGCCGCTGGGTCTGCAGGACCTTCAGGGGCACGACATCTACGCTCCCGGCTGGCACGCAGGCTTCAACATCCCGGCGTTTTTGATTGTGCTGCTGCTGACTGTGGTGTTGGTGCGCGGCATTCGCGAGTCAGCCCGGACGAACAACATCATGGTGCTGGTAAAGATTGCGGCGATCCTGCTGTTCGTCTTCTTCGGTCTCAGCTTCATCCATCCGGCAAACTACACGCCCTTCTCTCCGAATGGCTGGAGTGGCATCCTCGCGGGGGGCTCCATCATCTTCTTCACCTACATCGGCTTCGACTCCATCTCGACGGCCAGTGAAGAGTGCAAGAATCCACGCCGCGACGTTCCCATAGGAATCATCGCAACGCTGATCGTCTGCACCATCCTCTACGTCGGCGTTGCGGTGGTCCTCACCGGACTGGTCCCATGGCAATCCGTAGCCGGAGACGCCGCGCCGGTGGTCAATGCGCTCAAGCGGGTCGCAGAGACCGAGCCGCACGGACATAGCCTGCACTGGGTCAGGCTCGCCGTCCTGATCGGCGCGCTGGTGGGAATGATCTCGTCCATCCTGGTCTTCCAGCTAGGACAGGCGCGCGTCTGGTTTGCTATGTCGCGCGACCGCCTTCTTCCCGATGTCTTCAGCCGGGTACATCCAAAGTTCCGCACTCCCGCCTTTGCCACCTGGGTAGCAGGAATTCTCGTGGCAATTCCGGCAGGCCTCTTCGACGTGGGCACCTTCGCCGAGATGTCGAACATCGGAACGCTGTT
>NZ_DATKQC010000013.1:0-31203 GCF_035532915.1 Edaphobacter sp. | reverse complement strand
CTCATCCAGAGTGCGAATAGAAACCCGGTGGAGAGCAACATGCGGCGCAACGAAACCAAGAACAACAACAAAAACACTATGAAGGAAAAAGCAAAGAACAAACCTTGACACCAGTGACCTGCTCATAGAAAACGCGCTTGTGGGAAGTTGGCTATGAGTCGGCGCGGTGGAGGGAGACGTGCGGCGGGTGGATGAGGGGGTACTGGTGGTGCTCGATGCGGACGAGCAGGCGGCGAAGGAATGGCGTGATCGACAGCGCGATGATGGGGACGAACACGACGGCGAGGGCAAACCAGAGCACAAGGGCGTGCCACTCCCACGTCCATAGCTGACGGGTGAGAGCGATGGGGTTGTGGCGGGCGGCGTGGATCAGCGCTTTGGCGGTGAAGGGCATGGGCGCGGTGTGGAAGATGACATCGCCGAACCGGATGAAGGGGATCAGAAGCAGGAGTTGGAGCGGGTAGACGGCGTGGTTGGCCAGTTGCGAGGCGGCCACGTTGAGGCGCAGGACGAAGGCGGCGGCGAGGCAGACGACGGTGGTGCTGCCGAGGACGGGGTTGATGCCGATCAGCAGGCCGACGGCGATGCTCCAGGCGAGTTTCCGCGGGGAGGCCCCCATGCGGAGCAGCGCGAAGATGGGAAGGGCGACACGGCGGTAAGCCCAGTTGTGATGGAGCGGCGGGGAGGCGGGTTGGGCGCTGGATGGGGTCACGTCGCTCGTCGTCACTGATAACAGGATAGACTGCGCAACGAGGGTTGTGTTCGTTATCGAGAGGCGGGAGTGGTCTGGTGAGTTTTCTGCGGTCTTTGGGACGAAGTATCCGGTTGGCGGGGATGTTTGCGGAGGCGGGGACGGAGCTTCTGGTGAAGCGTCCCAAGACGCGCGAGGCGCGGGCGGATTGGCTGCACCGGTTTGCGGCACGGGCGATTCGAGGGCTTGGCATTGAGGTCGACGTGGTGGGGACGTTTCCTGAGCGCGGAGCGGTGATCTCGAACCATCTGGGGTATTTAGACATTGTCGTGTTCGCGTCGCTGCATTCGTGCGTCTTTGTGTCGAAGGCGGAGCTGCAGGAGGTTCCGGTGCTGGGCTGGATGACGACCATGGCGGGGACGGTCTACGTCGCTCGCGGCCATGGCGGATCGGCGGTGAAGGCGCGCAGCGGGATGCAGGCGGCTGCGGATGCGGGGTTGCCGGTGGTGTTTTTTCCTGAGGGGACGACCACGAATGGGAGTGAGATGCTGAAATTTCACAGCGGTCTGCTGGCGCAGGCGATGGAGACCGGGATGCCGGTTACTGCCGCTTATCTACGGTATCGCCTGACCGCGGAGAACGATGCGACGGTGGCGGACGATGTCTGCTACTGGGGCGATGCGAAGATGCTGCCGCATATCTTCAAGCTGCTGGGATTGCGCGGGCTGCGGGCGGAGGTGCGGTTTGCGGAGAGGCCGATTAAGTTTTCGAGCGACGTGATGCACCGGAAGCTGGCTGCGATCGAGGCGCGGGCCGCGGTGGCGGGGTTAGAGGGCATGGTTGAAACTGCGGAGAGGTAAGAGGTGGAAACCCATATCTCAAAATCGAGATATGGGGCACCCGCACCCGGCTATTTGATTTGGGGGATGAGGGCAGTGAGGAGGCTGGTGAACTGGCGCTCGACGCGGCGACCGGTCTCCATAACTTCGGCGTGGTTGATGGCTTCGTTGAGGACTCCGGCGGCCATGTTGGTGACGAGCGAGAGACCGAGGACTTCGAGGCCCATGTGGCGGGCGACGATGACCTCGTGGACGGTGGACATGCCGACGAGGTCGGCTCCGAGAGTGCGGAAGGCGCGGATCTCGGCGGGTGTCTCGTAGCTGGGACCGAGGACGGCGAGGTAGACCCCTTCAGCTAGTGGGATGTTTTGCTTTGCGGCTTCGGTTTGGGCGAGGGCGCGCAGTTGCGGCGAGTAGGCGGTGGTCATGTCGAAGAAGCGTGGGCCGAACTTGGTTTCGTTGGGGCCCAGAGCGGCGTTGGAACCGGTGAGGTTGATGTGGTCGGAGATGGCGACGAGGCCGCCTTGTTGATACGAGGTGTTGATGGCTCCGGCGGCGTTGGTGACGATGAGCGATTTGCAGCCGAGCAGACCGAGGACTCGCGTGGGGAAGGTGACTTCGGAGAGAGGGTAGCCCTCGTAGGCGTGGACGCGACCCTGCATGACGGCGACGGGAACTCCGGCGATGGTGCCGAGGATGAGCTTGCCGGAGTGGCCTTCGACGGTGGATTGAGGGAAATGCGGGATGTCGGCGTAGGGAATGGTGGTGGGGTCTTCGACCTGCGAGGCGAAGTTGCCGAGGCCGGAGCCGAGGATGATGCCGAGGCGTGGGGTGAGGGGAGTAAGAGTGCGGATGCAGTTCGCGGCGGTGGTGGCTCGGGTGTAGATGTCGGTAAGGGTGGGGGCTTCGAGAGGTATTTCCATCTCCCTATTTATATCTAACTCGACAAGAGGGGATAGGTAAATGTGATTTCTGGCCCTTCGCGTCTTTCTCGTCTGTGTCTTATTGGAGAAGCTCTTCAAAAGAGAGAGGCCCTCTCCGATCTTCAGCGCGAGCTTTGCGTCAAAGATCGGCAGAGGATTTGCTGCTGTTGTAGCGCGTCTGGGGTTTAGTGTCCGTCGTGATCGGGGTCGCTCGAAGCTGCTGCCTGATGAGCCGCCGAACTGATGGAGACGGTGTCCTGGGCTGGGGTCTTTACAACGGGAGATGCTGTCGGAGCCGCTGGAGCGCTCTTCGGTTCGACCGGCGCAGGTGCCGGCGGGATACTGCTAATTGGTGCAAGACTCATAAATAGCTCCTTCTTAGGTCGTTATCGGCCAGCAGAAGCGACACGTCAGCAAATTTGGCGAAGATGAATCAATTGTCATTCTGGCTCTGATGTGAGTATTTGGCAGAGCTTTCAGTGGATGAGCATGGAGACGATGGCGGCGGACATGAGGTTGGCCAGGGTTCCCGCGACCATGGCGCGGAAGCCGAGGCGGGCGAGGTCGTTGCGGCGTTCGGGGATGAGAGCGCCGATGCCTCCGATCTGGATGCCGATGGAGCTTAGGTTGGCGAAGCCGCAGAGGGCGAAGGTGGTGATGGTGAAGCTGCGGGGTGAGATTAATGCTCGCTGTGCGCCGAGGTCGGTGTAGGCGATCAGCTCGTTGAGGACGGTGCGGGTGCCGAGCAGGTTGCCGACGAGTTTGGCCTCGTGCCAGGGGATGCCGATCAGCCATGCTACGGGAGCGAAGAAGAAGCCGAGGATTGCATTGAGGCTTACAGGGAAGGGAATGTGGTGCGGAGCGAGGAGGTTGTGGATGCCGCCGAAGATGCCGTTGGTGAGCGAGACCAGCGCGAGGAAGCTGATGAGCATGATGGCGACGTTGAAGGCGAGTGCGCCGCCGTCGATGGTGCCGCGAGCGATGGCTCCGATGAAGTTTTCGTTGCTGTGCTCTTCGCTGGGCGGCATCTTGACGATGCCTGCGGTGGCGGGGACTTCGGTCTCGGGGACGAGCATCTTGGCGATGAGGATGGTGCCGGGCGCGGTCATGATGACAGCCGCAAGTAAATCCGCCGCGTGGATGCCGTAGGCGATGTAGGCCGCCATGATGCCGCCGGAGACGTGAGCCATGCCCGAGGTCATGATGGTCATCAACTCGGAGTAGGTGGCTCCGTTGAGGAAGGGGCGGATGGTGAGCGGGGCCTCGGTCTGGCCCATGAAGATGCTGGCGGCAACGTTGGTGGACTCGGCACCGGAGATGCCCATGGTCTTTTGCATGACCCAGGCGAAGGCGCGGATGACGAGTTGCATGAAGCCGATGTAGTAGAGGACGGCGAAGAAGGCGGAGATGAAGATGATGGTGGGCAGGACGCGGAAGGCGAAGATGGCGACGGCTGTGTTGCTGCCGCCGAGTGGGCCGAAGACCATCTCGGAGCCGGCGACAGAGTGTTCGAGCAGCTGGTTGACAGCGCTGCCGGCGGCGGCGAGGAAGCGCTGACCGAGGGTGGAGTCGAGCACGATGAAGGCGAAGAGGAATTGCAGGCCGAGGCCCCAGGCTACGGTGCGCCAGCGGATGGCGCGGCGATTGGTGGAGAAGACGTAGGCGACGCCGATGAAGACGATGAGTCCTAGAAGACCGGTGAAACGAGCCAAAGGGTGCTCCTGCAAGGGTAAGGCGCGTGCGAAATCTTTGGGATGAGTGTACCGGGTGAAGGGGAGCTATCCAAAACGTTGCTGCAGCTTCGCCTGATTCGTCCTGACGGTCAAGGGTTACTGGAGGTGGGCGGAGGCGATGCCGAGGTTGATTTGGCCGTTGGAGACCGGTCTTTGCTTGAGGGCGTACATTCGCTTGTCGGCGATGCTGAGCAACCGGGTTGCGTCTTCAGCGTCATCGGGATAGATGGCGAGGCCGAAGCAGGCGGTCATGCTGAAGGATTGCCCATCAATATGGATGGGTCTTTGTACGGAGCTTTGAATCGTGCTCAAAAGCTGGTCGAGGACACGGTCGTCCTTGATGTCGGGAGCGATGAGGGTGAACTCGTCGCCACCAAGACGGGCGAGCGTGTTGTAGAAGGGGAGATCTTCTTGAAGGTTCTTTGCGATGCCGCAGAGGATCTGATCGCCGGCCTGATGTCCAAGGGCGTCGTTGATCTTCTTGAAGCCGTTGAGATCGAGGATCACCAGGGCAAGGTGGTCGTTGGCGCGGCGGCAGCGGGTGAGTGCGGCGTTGAGGTGGTCCTCGAAGGAGCGACGGTTGGGCAGACCGGTGAGGTGGTCGTGCAGCGCGAGCCACTGGTTGCTGGAGACCTGTTCTTCCAGCATGACGAGGATCATGCCGATGGTGATCAGGGTCTTCTGCATGTTCCAGACATGAGAGGCGATGTCGGCGTAGGAGCGGTAGGTGACGATAAAGGGATGCACAAAGAAACAGAGAGACCAGATGCCAAAGCCGGTGAGAATCGCCAGGCGTCCGGTGCTTTCGCGCGGCAGGCGCTGCTGATACTTTCGTGCGGCGACGGCGTAGACGCCGCAGAGGCTCCAGTAGACCGCCTTTCGGTAGTCGCCGTGGCTGATAAGGAAGGCGATGCCGAGCCATCCGGTGAGATGGAGCGCGGTGACGAGGAAGGTGCGGCGAAGATAAAGAGAGCTGGCGACAGCGATGATCAGGCCTGCAGCGATCGCTGGATAGTAAGAAGCGGGTTTGTTGACGTAGAAGCCGTAGAGAGTGTTGATGACGAGCAGGGGCAGCGTGTTGAGGGTGAGATAGATGAGCCGGACGCGGGCGGGAGTCGGATGTCTTCTGGCGTCCCAGGTGAAGACGACTCCGGCCAAAAGATAGCAGTTGAGGACGATGACGTGCAGGATGTGGTTGGGCAAGCCGTTCTTCGTGTAGAAGATATGGGCCGAGGATTCGACCAGGGTGATGAGCAGACCAAGGATCCAGATGTCTGCCTGTTCGTGGGGATGGCGCCTGCGCATGATGAGCAGGATGACGATGAGGATCGTCAGGGCTGAGAGATCGGGAAGGAAGGCGTAATTCATCAAGCTCCGCGGAAATAATGCGCAGGAAGATCGTTGAACGGGCCCAGATGGTTCCCCCCTGAGTTAGGGGGTATCGTTGTGTCGATTATCCGACAATCGGGTGCAGTCGCGTATTATTTTTTGTTGCCGGGAGAGATGCGGGCTGGATTGCCGACGACGGTTGCGCCGGGCGGGACGTCTCGGGTGACTACACTGCCAGCGCCGATGATGGCGTCGTCGCCGATGGTGACGCCGGGAAGGATGATGGCTCCGCCACCGATCCAGACGTTGGCGCCGATGCGGACGGGACAGCCGTTCTCGAGGCCGGCGCGGCGAGCTTCGGGAGAACGGGGATGATCGGCGGCGTAGATCTGGACGGCAGGGCCGATCTGGGTCTGGTCGCCGATCTCGATGGAGGTGACGTCGAGCAAAACGCAGTTGAAGTTGAGGAAGACGCCGCTGCCGAGGCGGATGTTGTAGCCGTAGTCGCAGTAAAACGGTGGCCGGATCGTGGAGCGTGGACCGCAGGCGGCGAGAAGCTGGGCGAGCAACGGGGCGTGAGTGACGGCGTGGTGGGGCGTGGTGTTGTATCGGTAGAGCAGCGCGGCGGCGTGGTTGCGGTCGGCGATGAGGATGGGATCGCTGGCGTCGTAGAGCTCGCCGGAGAGCATCTTTTCTTTTTCGGTTTTGCCTGGCTGCATGGTGTACCCCCCCTCCCCCCATAAAGTCCTAAAGTCTTCGAAGTAGATACTTTAAGTCTGGACTTCGGGTGTTGAAAAGTTTGACTTAAATGCGAAATCCGGCGGTAGCCGGACTGGATTTCGTTTTTCTCTTCTGGGTTAATTATAGCGGGCGTGTCAAGAGCGGCGGTTCAAAGGGGACGTGATCAGTTGGGGATCATGATGAACTCTTCGATTGCGACTTTTCGGCCTGCGGTCGCGTACGGAGAGCGGGGCAGGAGGGCGACGGTGATCTGGTCGAACTGTTTGATCGTGCTGGGTTTTGGAATCGGGAAGCTGACGGTCTCTTCGATGGGAGATGAGTTTTGAGGAGTCTGGCCGGGGGGGCCAGGAGCGATGGGTTTTATGCCGAGGCTTTGAGACGACTTTGATTTGGCATGGGAGTCCGTGAGAAGGATGCCGACCTGGGACGCTCCCAGCGAGACATCGTTGCGGAAGACGACCTGGAGCTCGCGGCAGCAGGAGAGGTCGACGGGAGCGGCGAGATATTGGTGCGCCTCCATGAGCAGGGGAGAGGTGTCGGTGGAGCGAACATTTACTTTGAGCGGATCTCCATGGGCGTTGCGAGCCAGGGGGCCGGGGGATTCGCCGGGGAACTTGAAGTACCAGTAGGGGCCGTCAAAGGGGATCACCCAGGGCCGGGCTTTGTGGCCGGAGCTTGCGTCTGTGTCTGTGCTGGGGGACGTCAACATCTTCTCTTTTTTTGGGAGCGGCCATAAGACGATGGTGCGATACCCGGCGGACGAAGTTTGCTGAGAGGCCTGCCTTGCGGCCTGAGACTTCACTGCGGACGGCTGCTCGAAGAGGGGATAGCGAATCTGACCGGGAACGGTTAGCGCTACGAAGGCGCATAGGAAAGCACATGCTATGAGCGCATAGGGACGCGGTCTTTGACGTGGGCGATCGCCGGTTCGTGATTGCGTTGCGATGATCCGCGAGGTTAGAAGGAAGGAGCCGGTTGCCAGAAGGAGGGTCGACAGAGATGTTCTTCCTGTCATGGCGGAGACCACCGCTCCATAGAGACAGAGCGAGGCTGCGACGGTGGCCGAGGAGATGGGCTCAAAATGGAGCTGGGTGATGAAGATATTTTTCTCGACCTCTTGATCGGAGCGACGTGGCGGGGCGTTAGTCATGCGACTTAAATAGAGCGCCATCAGTACCGCCGATGAGAAGGCGAGGATGGGTGCCCATAGGACTTTCTCCCGGAGAAAAATCATGATGGAAGGAAGAAATACCCAGCACCGGATGCCCCAGAGAGCAAGGCTGCGGAATTGATGGCGAGCGTTGCGCGGGAGCGCGATCCAGGTGCCGAAGGAGCCTGCCAGGCACGCGATCAAAATATAGGCGGCGGAGGTTAAGAGGCGAGCGCCGAGGGAGAGCGTATGGTTTTGCGGCGGTTTGCAGCCGAGGTAGCTGACGGCGATTGCGAGGTTCAGGCCGGTGAGCATCGCTAGCCAGCGGCGACGAGCGTTGACGGGGTGATCCGGGGTGCTTGCGAGGATTTCGGTATTGCCGATTTGCTGCAAGATGCACGCTCCCTTTGCGCTGCCAACGGTGTTGATTTATCCCGGGAGTGGAGCGGAGTTGCGGCGGTGCGAGAGAGGGAGCGCAGATGCGATGGCGGAGAAGAGGCCCAGAGCCAAAGGAATGCAGATGGCGACCAGGTAAGAGTTCGATTGGAGGCTCTCGGGATTCAACTCTCCCGGACCTATTTGTGAAGGCTTGAGGAGAAGCCATATTCCGGCGGTGGCTATAAAAAGAGTGTTGAGGCTGATCGACAGGCTGGCGAGAAGCCGGACCGCGGAGAGACCAGAGATTTGTTGGGAACGCAGGAAGAGATAGAGAAAGAGACCAAGCCAGACGAAGACGGTAGCTGGAATCATTTCAGCGATGCCGTGCAGGCCCGTGGAGTAGGGTAGATCGATTGACCCCCAGGGTTGAGGGAGAATGTGGGGCAGCCTGATTCTTGAGAGGCAAAGCCGCCAGGCGGGATAGAACATGCTCCACGCGAGGGAGAAGAGCAGAGCCAGTAGATAGTCACGAGATCTTCTGAGGACTCCAACGGCGATTGCGGACAGGACCTGGCGCCAGTACCAGCTCGGCGAGCGACCGGATTGAAGCTCTTCGGAGAGGTCGCCGGTGAGCGCTTCGCGGTGAGGCCCGAAGGTAAAGTGCTTGAGCAGCCAGCTTGCGAGAGCTACGGACTTTGCCTGCTTCATGCGAGTTCCTCCTTCGGCGACGGGAGCGACTTCCACAACTTGCTGAGGACCTTGCGGGTTTCGTTGACGGATTTGAGCCCTTGCCGGGTGACGCGGAAGTATCGCTTGGCTCTGCCGCCTCGCTCGGGAGTGGAGTCGCCGAGACTGGATGTGATGAGGCCCTTGATTTCGAGCCGGTCCAATGCGGCGTAGACGCTGCCGATGGAGACGTCGCGGCCACGCAGGGTTGCCAGCTCGCGGGAGAGAGGGACACCGTAGGCATCGTCTCCGAGATGAAGGATGGTGAGGAGAAGCATGAGTTCGAACTCGCCGAGGTAAGTATGCTCTCTCATATCTTCAATTATAGCGAAGAAATAATAATATTGTAAACAGAGGCCAAATGCGGTTGTAGCAAGCTTATGTTTTTTGTAGGCTGCTGAGATGGCGGAGGCTGGCTTCGAACGTTTGTGTCAGGTCTGTGGGGGTGGAGTGTTCGTCGACAGGGATGATTTCGCCGAGGCGTATCTCCAGATGGCTGGAGCGGAACCAGCCTGTTTGTTTTATTTGATCGAGGCCGATGAGGGCTATGGGGAGGACCGCTGCGCCGGACTGTTGCGCCAGCAGTCCGATGCCGGGACGGAAGGGGTGCAGCTTTGCATTGGGGCTGCGTGTGCCTTCGGGAAAGATCAGTACGGAGTAGCCTTTGTCCATTGCCTCGCCCGCGTGTTCGAAGCTCCGTTGAAAGCCGCGCTGACGGGGCAGGGGGAAGACGTTGAACAGTGCGGTGATGAGCCAGTAGCCTGCTGGGGCCAGTAGGTTGAAGAGGGTGTTGGATTGGTTTTGGCCGCGGCGGAGGTCGAACAGCATCTCGCCGGACATGGCAATTGCTGTTTGATGCCGCAGATGCGCAGGCAGGGCGTAGAGGATCAGGGCTCCATCGTAGGCGGTGACGTGATTGGCGATGAGGAGCAGGGGGCCGTGTGGAGTTTGGTTTGGTGGGCGCACGACTCGCGGTGCTGCGAGTAGCCAGATCAAGGGTCGCATGATGAGTTCGATGAAGGCGATGCGAGCGGCTTTGATGGGCCAGAGCCAGGGCCAGTGGGGATAGATGTGGTGGGGCGCAGTGAACTCTGGTTTAACTATTGGAGCTTGCGCGGGCGTGGCGTGGGCTTCGTCCGGGAGGGTTGCGATGGAGGGTTCTGCTGCGGGGGGAGCGGTCTCGCTGTGGAGTAGCTGGCGCAGATTGCCGAGGGTGATGGCCTTGGCGATGGCTTCGTCGCTGAGTTCGAGTTGGAGCTGCTGTTCGAGTTCGGACTGTAGCTGGACGCGTCCGAGGCTGTCGAGATGAAGGTCTTCGGAGAGGCGGAGTTGGTCGTTGGGATGGGAGATGGGTTCGCCGGTTACGGTTGCGATTAATTTGAGCAGGATGTCTGCGTCTGCATCAGTGGAGGGGGATGGCTGAGATTGTTGATTAAGGATGGTGCTGCAGGCCCATTGATTTACCTCTCTTCGCAAGAGCTTGCCGGTGGAGGTGTAGGGGAATTGCAGCTGCGGCCACTTCAGCACGCGGCGAATCTGCTGATGACTGGCGAGTGTGCGATTTGCGTTGGCGACTGCTGTTTGCAGCTCTTCTTCGCTTCCGGTGAAGAGGACGGTTGCCACTGGTTCTGCGCCGCTGGCTGCGGTCTCGTATGGAACGACGACGCATTCGCGTATGCCGGGCTGGGCGTTCATGGCTGCTTCGAGGTCGGCGGGGTGGATGTTCATGCCTGCGGCGGTGACGATGACGTCGCCTTTTCTGCCGAGGAAGCGCAGCTCGCCGGAGTTGCCTTGGGCTGCGAGATCGCCGGTTGCTAGCCACTCGCTCTCGCGGGGATGCATCTTGCCGCTCTGCCAGGTGGATGCGGCCAGCATGTCGCCACGCACTAAAATCTCGCCTTCGTCGCTGAGGCGCACTTCGCGGCCAGGGAGTGCCTTTCCGATGGTTCCGTGGGCTACGCGGAAGGGATGGTTGAGCGTGATCAGCGCGGCGGTTTCGGTCATTCCGTAGCCTTGTATCAGCGCGAGACCCAGTTGGTTCCAGAAGCGTTCAAGATCGGCGGAGAGGGTCGCGCCGCCGGAGATGATGGCCCAGAACTTCCAGCCGAGAGCGCGGTGGACGGAGCGAAATCTCCACCAGCGCTTCCAGGGAGAGAGGGTGTTGGCTTGCTCTAAATTTTCGGGGGAGAGGTGGAATTGCGACAGCAGATGGGCGCGCAGCAGGTGCAGCACGCGCGGCACGGCGATGAGGACGGAGATGCGTTCGCGGTGGATGAGGTGGGTCATGCGGCGGCCTTCGAGCTGGTCGACGAAATGGATCTCGGCGGCGAGTAGCGGAGGAATCCAGAGGCCCATGAACTGACCGAAGACGTGGCTGAGAGGGAGGGTGTGCAGGAAGCGGAGGGGATGGACCCAGCGCTCGTAGCGGCGATACTTTGCGATCTCGTCTTCGATGGGCTGAAGGCTGGCCAGCACGTTGCGGTGGGTGTGGACGATGCCCTTTGGCTCTGAGGTTGTCCCTGAGGTGAAGATGATTTGGAAAGGCGTTTGATCGTTGACGGCGCTGCTTACGGTGAAGTTTGGTTCGGTGGGGAGATGCGCGGCCATGGTTGAAAGATCGAGTTGGGGTATGTCTGTCTTCAGCGAGGCGAGCAGAGGCTGGTCGCCTGCTATGAGCCTGGGGGTGACGTCGTTCAAGATGTGTTGGGCGAAGGCGGGGGAGCCTGCGGTGTCGAGCGGTACGGCGATGACTCCACGGAGAAGGCAGCCGAAGAATGCGGCGATCCATTCGGCGGAGTTCGCGCCGTAGAGGATGACTCGCTCGCCGGGGACGATGTTGCGGCGGTCGAGCTCTGCGGCGAAACGGCCTGCGAGGTTTGCGATTTCGCTGTAGGTGGTTCGATAGCTGCGGTTGCCGCGATGGGACACCACCGCCGTCTGGGCAGCGTGCTGGCGAAACTCGTGCACGAGGCTGGCCAGATGAGCGCGCACGGTTTCATCATAGTGGTTATGGGGCAGGTCGCGTGACGATCTTGTGGATAAGGAGTGGGTGATATAAATGCGAAAGATGCAGCATTTTTCCAAAGAGATTTTTTCGCGGTTATTTTTATCCAGATGGCACGACGTTAGGGTTGAAGAAAGCATCCTAGGATAAACGCAATACTCCTTGTCCGATCAACTTATGAAATAAAGGGCCGTACGTTGAGGTGGCCTTCCATGTAGACGGACTTTAGATAGACCGGAGGTACGATGACCCTGTTACTTGTGCAGATGACTACCGTATTGCTGACCGCCCTTCTCTGTGGATGGATCGCGCGCAAGCTTGGCCAGGCCAGGGTTATCGGTGAGATACTGGGCGGCATTCTGATTGGCCCGTCGGTCTTTGGTCGCATCGCGCCACACAGTTGGGCAACACTATTTCCTCAAAGCTCCTTTGCTTCGTTCGAGATATTGAGCACGATCGGACTGATCCTTTTTCTTTTTCTGATTGGAAGTGAACTCGACTATGAGCACCTGCGCCAGCAGAGGGGAACGGCCACTCTTGCAAGCGGCATGAGTATCCTGTTCCCGTTCATCATGGCGGCGATGGTTGCTCATTCGCTGCGCATTCGATTTGCCCCGGATGGAATCGGCAGCATTCCCTTCGTGCTTTTCCTCGGCATCTCCATGAGCATCACAGCGTTTCCGGTGCTGGCCCGGATACTGGAAGAAAGAGGACTGCAATCGACGCCGCTAGGGACGACTGCGCTGATGTGCGCCGCAGTCGATGATGTATGCGCGTGGATGCTGCTTGCAATTGCGCTGACGCTGCTGCCTCATAGCGAGCACTCGATGGGCTTGCATTACAGGTTTCTGCTTTTGTGCGGATATCTTGTCGTCATGCTGGGCGTCGTTCGTCCGCTGGGGAACTGGCTGGTCAGACGCAAGGACAGCATTGCATTCTCTTATGAACTTCTGGGGATCATCGTCGCCATCGCTCTGTCTTCTGCTGCAGCGACGGAGGCGATCGGCGTGCATCCTCTGTTTGGCGCGTTTCTGGCAGGCGTCTGCTTTCCGCGCATCAAGAGTTGGCAGGTCGCAATTAGAACGCGTGTGGACACGATCGTATCTGTGTTGCTGCTGCCGCTCTTCTTTGCTTTGACGGGGATGCGGACGCGGCTGGATCTGCTCACCGGAAGCAGAATATGGTTCTGGATGGGAGTTGTCCTGATTGTCGCTGTTGCGGGAAAGATGGGAGGCGCGGTGCTCGCGGCGCGGTGGACCGGACAGTCGTGGCAGAATGCCGTAGCTTTGGGAGCTTTGCTCAATACTCGTGGCCTAGTGGAGTTGATTGTGCTGAATATCGCCTATAACGCTCACGTCTTTTCTCCGACGCTGTTTACCATGCTGGTTGTGATGGCGTTGGTTACGACCATGATCACGACGCCGGTGCTCAACCTGCTTGGTATTGAAGACCGGGGCCAGAAAGGCCACGACCTTGCCGTTTTGGCTACTGCCGATTGAGGCCGTAGACATCGTTGCGATCGACTGAGCAAATATCAGGTCAGGTCGTTTACTGTGACGATTTCGCGGATGAGGGGTTGGAGCTTTGGTGGGGTTGTGGAGATTTGTAAGGTTTTCTGGAGCATATGCTCGGGCTCGTCGAGAAGGGTTGCGTCTTCGGCGAAGATTGTGACGAGGGGCTGGTCCTTTTCTAATTTGTCGCCTCGCTTCGCGTGCATCTCGATGCCTGCGTGGGCGCTGACGGCGTCGCCGGGTTTGGCGCGGCCTGCGCCGAGACGCTGGACGGCCCAGCCTACTTGTTTGCAGTCCATGCTGCTGAGGTAGCCGTCTTGTGACGCCGTGAGAGTGCGCGTGGCGGTGGGTTTGTGGAAGGCTGCGGGGTCTTCGAAGATGGTGATGTCGCCGCTCTGGGCTGCGATGATCTTGAGCCAGGCTTGGTAGGCTTCGCCGCTGGCTAGTATTTCGTCGGAGAGATTTGCGCCTGATTCGGGGGTGTCGGCGCGGCCTGCGAGATGGAGCATCCAGCCGGAGAGGATGTTCGAGAGTTCGATGAGGTCGGCGGACATGGGGTGGCGCTTGCCCTGCATGATGTCGACGCACTCCCAGACTTCGATCCAGTTACCGGAGAAGCGGCCTAGAGGCTCGTCCATTGATGTGAGGAGCGCGGCGGTGCGGGTGCCTGAGGCTTCGCCGGTGCGGACCATGAGCTCGGAGAGGAATTTGGATTTTTCGTAGGTGGGCATGAAGGCCCCGCTCCCTACTTTGACGTCGAGGACGAGGGCGTTGAGGCTTTCGGCGAGCTTCTTGCTCATGATGCTGGCGCAGATGAGGAAAGGGGATTCGACGGTGCCGGTGTGGTCCCGGAGGGCGTAGAGGATGCGGTCGGCTGGGACGACGCGTGGGGTCTGGCCGATGAGGGCGGCTCCGCATTCCTTTAATACAGATGTGAGTTGCTGGAGATTGAGCTGGGTGTTGAAGCCGGGGATGGTCTCTAATTTATCAAGCGTGCCGCCGGTGTGTCCTAGGGAGCGGCCGCTGATCATGGGGACGCAGATGCCGGGGACTCCGCCGGGCTTGGGCTTCGATAGACCTGCGGCGGCCAGGATGGGGGCGATGAGCAGGGAGGTCTTGTCGCCGACTCCGCCGGTGGAGTGTTTGTCTATCGTGAAGGTGTGGAGGGGCGTGGCGTCGAAGGTTTCGCCGGAGAAGCGCATGGCGGTGGTGAGCGTGGCGAGCTCGCGGGTGTCGAGGCCGTGCTGGAAGATGGCCATGAGGAGGCTGGCGATTTGGGCGTCGGTGACGAATTGTTTTTCCGGCGTGCGGTCTACGAGGGCGCGGATGAAGGATTGGATCTCGGCGTCGGTGAGGGCGAGGCCGTCGCGCTTGTGGAGGATGACATCGATGGCATGGATGGTCATGGCTTGTCTTATCTATTAGAGCAGGATTGGGAGAGGGAGCTAAGAGCAACTGCAACGGCAATGGATTGATCGTTGCGCCCTTTGGGATTCACTCCGGCCTTCGGCAGAGCGGAGGCCGCTTCGCGGCGGTTTTTTTAGACGCGAGGCTGAAGCCTCGCTGTACCTAGCTGCGACTACTACTACGGCAACAACTGCAACGGTGGCAGGAAAGCTTTATGGCTTGAGATGGAAGGCCGAAGGCAGAAGATCGGCGATGGGGAGCTGGTCGAAGGTGCCGTCTTGTTTGGGGAAGAATATGAGGGTGTGGGGTGTGCTGAATTCCAGGATGGTTTGGCGGCAGGCTCCGCAGGGTTGGCTGGCGGCGTTGTTGAGGTTGGCGACGGCGATGGCGCGGATGCGGATAGCCGGGCCGTGGAGGCTGACGGCTGAGGCGATGGCGGCCTGCTCGGCGCAGGTGGTGAGCCGGTAGGAGGCGTTTTCGACGTTGCAGCCGGTGACGATGGAGCCGTCTTCGAGGAGAACGGCTGCGCCTACGCGGAAGTGGCTGTAGGGGGCGTAGGCGTTTTTGGCGGCTGCGGCGGCTTTCTGCTGAAGCTGGTCGATCAGGGACGGCGTTAGGTCGGTTGCGGAGTTCGACGGCATGTTTGTGAGGCTAATGGGTGGGTATCCAGATAGGCAAGTGAGGGGCGGCTAATGGTTAAGTCGTATCTACCGATAAATAGTTTGTGGATGACCTGACCAAAGAATTTATCGCAGAGAGCCAGGAAGGCCTGGACCGGATGGAACGGTGCCTGACTGAGCTTGAGGTGCGGCCTGACGACGGGGAGCTGGTGGGAGATATCTTCCGCTCGGTGCATACGATCAAAGGGACGACGGGGTTTCTGGGCTTTGACCGGCTGGAAAAGCTGGCGCATACCGGCGAGCACCTGCTGGGCTCGCTGCGGGATGGCAAGCTGGCGGTGACTTCGGAGCTGATTAGCGGGCTGCTGAGTCTGCTCGACGGACTGCGTGCGATCCTCACCCTGATTGAGGAGACGGGTGGCGAAGGGACGAGGACTGATGATGAAGACGGCGAACTGATCGCCGAGCTTACGGCTTTGAATGGAGCCGCTCCGCCGCCGGTGGAGGCAGCGCACCATGATGACGCTGAGGTACATGCGACCGCAGTGCCAGCGGCGGGTGGAGCTGCGGTGGCAGGGATGGGGAGCGGTGATAAGACGCTCCGCATCGATGTCGACGTGCTGAATCGAATGATGAACCTGGTCGGCGAGCTGGTGCTGACGCGCAACCAGATGTTGCAGAGCAATACGGAGGCCGCGAATTTTCCTGAGCTGGCGCGACGACTGGACAGTGTGACCGCGGACCTGCGCGAGACGGTGATGCAGGCGCGGATGCAGCCGGTGGGGAATCTGTTTGGCAAGTTTCCGCGGCTGGTGAGAGATCTGGCGCGGACTTGTGGACGCGACGTGAGGATTGAGTTCAGCGGGCAGGAGACGGGGCTGGATAAGAGTTTGCTGGAGGCGATCAAAGATCCGCTGACCCACGCGGTGAGGAACTCCGTCGATCATGGAATTGAAGCGCCGCATATTCGGGTGTTGGCGGGTAAGCCAGCCGAAGGATGCGTGAAGCTGAGGGCATTTCATCAGGGTGGCTCGGTGGTGATCGAAGTCGCGGACGATGGCGCGGGCATTGGCATCGAGCGTGTGCTGGCCAAAGCGGTAGAGCGCAATCTGGTGACAGCGGAGCAGGCTGCGGGGATGTCGGAGCGGGAGGCGCTGCAGCTGATTTTCCTGCCGGGCTTTTCGACGGCGGCTGCGGTGACGAATGTCTCGGGACGCGGCGTCGGTATGGATGTGGTTCGAGCGAATGTCGAGAAGGTGGGCGGCAGCGTTGAAGTGGAATCGAAGATGGGGCAGGGAACGACACTGCGGCTGCGGGTTCCGTTGACGCTGGCGATTGTTCCCGCGCTGGTGGTGCGAAGCGGTGGGCAGAGCTTTGCGTTGCCCCAGACTGCGCTGGTGGAGCTGGTGTATGTGCCCAGGCGCGATGCACAAAAGGCAATCGAAAAAATTGGTGCGGCGGAGCTTTACCGGTTGCGGGAGCGGCTGCTGCCGATGGTTTGGCTGGACCGGCTGCTTGGGCTGGATTCGCAGTGGACTGATGAGGCGCATGGATTTTATCTGGCGGTGCTCGAGGCCGAGGGCTGTCGCTATGGATTGGTGGTGGACGATCTGCTGGCGCCGGAGGAGATTGTGGTGAAGCCGCTGTCGTCGGTGCTGCGCGAGATTGGCTTGTTTTCTGGAGCGACGGTGCTGGGGAATGGAACGCTGGCGCTGATTCTTGATATTGCGGCAACGGCTGCTCGCGCTGGAGTGAAGCCGATGGAGGAAGAGGTGGAAGAGGTTGATGATGCGGAAGCGACGGCCGCGAATGCTTCCGATGTCTCCTTCATGGTCTTTGAGGATCGCGTGAAGGAACGTACTGCTCTGCCGCTGGATGTAGTAGAGAGAATTGAGAGCGTGCCGCTGGCGCAGATTGAGTATGCGGGCGGGCGGGCGCTGTTGCAGTATCGTGGCGACCTGCTGCCTCTGCGCGATGACGGCAATGTGCTGGCGGAGATGGAAGCCGGCGACCAGACGGGCGCTGAGACTCTAGTGACGGTGCTGATTTGTGCCAACGCGGGTGCGGGAGGCAGACACCGGATTGGCATGGTGGTGCGGCGGGTTCTGGATGTTTCTACGGGCAAGATGCTGGACAAGGATGAGGCCACGGATGGCATGGAGCTGGCGCTGGTGAAGGAGAAGCTGACGATGGTGCATCACCAGTTTGGCGCGGGGGCTGTGACGGCCTGGAAGGAGGTTGCGTGAAGGTTGACAGTGGAAGCGTGATGGAAGCGATGGACGGGATGCAGGATGAGAGCGATGCGGTGTCGCTGTGCTCGCTGTTTGCGGGAAGCGAGAGTTTTGGAATCGATACCAGAAAGATTCGCGAGGTATTAGGGAAGCGCGATTTGCAGCGGGTGCCGATGGCTCCGGCGTATATCGGAGGCGTGGTGCCGTATCGCGGCGAGGTGTTGACTACGGTGAATCTTCGCGCGCTGTTGGGAATGGGAGAGAACAGCGCGGCGAGTTGTATTTTGGTTTTAGAAGACGATGAAGTTGCGGAGCGGTTCGGCTTGATGGTGGATGAGGTGGGCGGCGTGGTGACGGTGAACCGGCGCATGCTGGAGACGAATCCGTGCACGCTGGAAGCCAGGGGGAAGTGGCTGTTCGATGGTGCTTACAAGATGCAGACGGGATTGATGGTGCAGCTTGATCCGGCGAAGCTGAGGCCATCGCGGCTGGCGGAGACGGGACTGTTCAAACAAACTGTAAACGGGCAAGGTGGTACGGGGGCCATGGATGCGAGCACTGATAGTCGATGATTCGAGCTTTATCCGCGATTATCTGCGGCAGCTTCTGCACAGGATGGGAATTACGTGCGAAGAGGCGGTGAATGGAAGCAACGCGCTTGAGGTGCTGGCGGTGGCGCAGGCGTTCGACCTGATGCTGCTGGATGTAAATATGCCGGTGATGAACGGGCTGGAGTGTGTGAAGGCGTTGCGCGAGGCGCACCTGGGGCCGGAGATGAAGGTCATGATGGTGACGACCGAGGCCGATAACTCCTTCATTACGACCGCGCTGGATAACGGCGCGGACGAGTTTTTAATGAAGCCTTTTACTCCGGAGAGCCTGCGCGAAAAGATGGCTTTGCTTGGACTCGCAGCGGCCTAACAGCGAGAGATTGAAAAGGGTGGAAGGCATGGGGATCTCCAGCGAACAGCCGCTTCGTGTTCTTGCGGCAGATGACTCCGCGGTGATGCGCGGAATTATGCGGAAGCTATTCGAGATGCACGCGGAGGACAGGCTGAGCAGGCTGCCGCCGATGGAGCTGTGCGGAACGGCGCAGGATGGTGTGGAATGTATGGAGGCCGTCGGGCGATTGAAGCCGGACGTGCTGGTGCTGGACCTGGAGATGCCGCGGTTGAATGGGTTGGATGTCCTCGAGCGGCTGCGGGATGCGAATCCGGGACTGCCGGTGATCATGTGCAGCTCATACACGGAGCGTGGGGCGCGATCGACTTTGGAGGCACTGGCGCGCGGGGCTGCGGACTATGTGATGAAGCCCAGCGAGCAGCGTGATCTGACTGTGGCGCTGCAGTCGCTGGCGCAGCAGCTGCTGCCGAAGATCGCGGCGTTGACGAAAGGGCGCAGGCGAAAGAGCGAAGAGAATGTTGCGCAGGCTGCGCAGAGCGCGAGGGGCGGCGATGGACGGAGAGAGTCGTCGATTGAGGTGGTGGTGATTGGGTTGTCGACGGGCGGCCCGTCGGCGCTCGAGCAGATGCTGCCGCGATTGCCTTCGAGCTTTCCTGTGCCGGTGTTGATTGTGCAGCACATGCCGAAGTTGTTTACGGGAGCACTGGCGGAGAGGCTGAATAAGTGCTGCGCGTTGCAGGTGCGGCAGGCTTACGACGGTGAAGCGATTGTGCCGGGTACGGTGTGGCTCGCTCCGGGCGACTCGCATATGGAGGTGGCCGCGAGGAAGATCGGCTTTGGTATCGACGATGCGGTTTTGAAGGGGCGTGGAGCGAGAGTGAAGCTGCACCAGCAGGAGCCACTGAATCATTGCAGGCCGTCGGTAGACTACCTGTTTCATTCGGCGGCGCGGCTCTATGGTGCGAGCGTGCTGGCGTTGATGATGACCGGTATGGGCGCGGATGGCTTGGATGGCGCGCGAGCAGTGCATGAGGCGGGGGGCATGGTGCTGGCGCAGGATGAGGCTACGTCAGCCGTATGGGGAATGCCGGGGCGAGTTGCAGATGCGGGGATTGCGGATGCCGTGCTGCCGCTGGCCACGATTGCCGGTGAGTTGAGGCAACGCGTGAACGTGGGGCGGCCTATGCGGCTGGCGGCGGAACATGCGGTAACTGCGGCTGGATCGCGGCGGGAGGGGATGCATGACTTGCTCTGATGCTGATTACGCGTATCTGCGGGAACTGGTGCTGCAACAGTCGGCCAATCGTATCCATCCGTCGCGTAATGCGCTGTTCGATGCGCGACTGAAGCCGATTGCGCAGAAGGCGGGTGCGTCAAGTCTCAAGGACTTCGTGAGTATTCTGAAAGTCGATCGGGCGCCGCATCTTCATCGCGCCGTGGCTGAGGCGATGACGATCAATGAGACTAGTTTTTTTCGCGATCTGAAGCCGTTTGAGATGCTGCGAGAGACGATCCTTCCACGGTTGATTGAGCAACGGAGTGAACAACGGCGGCTGCGCATATGGAGTGCAGCCAGCTCGACGGGGCAGGAAGCGTACAGCCTCGCGATGCTGATTGCGGAGCATTTTCCGATTGCTGCGGGATGGGATGTGAAGATTATCGGGACAGATATTTCGCAGTACGTGATCGACTATGCGCGGCGAGGACGGTATCGTCGGCTGGAGGTGAATCGCGGGTTGCCTGCGCGGATGCTGTTGAAGTACCTGGTGCGGGATGGCGAGGAGTGGATGATCTCGGATCGGATTCGCTCGATGTGTGAGTTTCAGTACGCGAATTTGTGTGAGACGCTGCCGAAGCTGCCGGTCTTTGACCTGGTGATGCTGCGGAACGTGTTGCTTTACTTTCCGTCGCAGGACCGCAGCTATCTCTTCAAGGACGTCTATCGGTTGATGGCTCCGGATGGTTGCCTGGTGTTGGGAAATGCGGAGCAGGCGGAGGATTCGTCGGACCTGTTTGAGGTGGAGTTCGCCTCGAATTCGTACTGCTATCGTCCTGTCGCTGGAGTCTGATTAGGGACGCGGGAGGGGTTGGGCGCATCTTATAGAGTGTGCGAAGTGTGCCGCGAACCTCGTCTAAATCGAAGAAGGTAGATGCAGCGAAGCCGTCGGGTGCGGACGCTGCGCTTTCGTTGTTTCATCCAGTCACGGCAAAGTGGTTCAGGGCTGTCTTTGATGAACCTACGGCTCCGCAGATCGAGGGATGGCCGGCAATTGCGCGGGGGGAGTCGACGCTGATTCTGGCACCGACGGGGACGGGCAAGACGCTGACGGCGTTTCTTTGGTGCCTCGATCAATTGATGCTGCGGACGGCGATGGATGCCCCGCGCGGGTGCCGGGTGGTGTATCTGTCTCCGCTGAAGGCGCTGGCGGCGGATGTGGAGCGCAACCTGCGCTCTCCGCTGGCGGGAATTTCCAACATGGCGAAGCGTGAGGGTGTGGAGGTGCGGATTCCTGAGATCAGCGTCCGCACTGGGGACACTTCGCAGAAGGAGCGAGCGCGGTTTCGGCGGCATCCGGGGGAGATTCTGATTACGACTCCGGAGAGCTTGTATCTGCTGCTGACCTCGGAGGCTGGCGAGTCGCTGCGAACGGTGGAGACGGTGATTGTGGATGAGATTCACGCACTGGTCCCGAGCAAACGTGGGGCGCACATGGCGGTCTCGTTGGAGCGGTTGGAGGCTTTGACAGGGCGAAGACTGCAGCGAATTGGCTTGTCGGCTACGCAGAGGCCGTTGGAGGAGGTGGCGCGGTTTTTGGGTGGAGCCGAGGGGCAGGGAACGGAAACACAGGGATCAGGAACGGCGGAGATTGTAGCGGATAAGGTTACAGAAGCGCCGAAGGTTGCCGACGTGTTGATGGATGCGGCCAGCGATGATGGTGTGAAGGCGGACGTGGGCGTGAACGCTCCGCGATATCGTCCGGTGACGGTGGTGAATGCTGGCGCGAGGAAGGTGTTGGAGCTGAAGGTGGAGGTTCCGGTGGAGGACATGGCCCGGCTGGGCGAGATTGAAGAACAGTCGAGCGGCCCAGCTTCGCAGGGACCGAAGCGGACTTCGATATGGCAGTCGATCTATCCGCGGCTGCTGGAGATTGTTCAGGGGCGAACTTCTACGCTGATCTTTGTGAATGCCCGGCGGGTGGCCGAGCGGCTGGCGGGGGCGCTGAATGAGTTGGCGGGTGAGGCGATTGCACGGGCGCATCATGGGTCGCTGGCCGCGGCGCAGAGGAGCGAGATCGAAGAGTTGCTGAAGGCGGGGAAGATCAAGGCGCTGATTGCTACTTCGTCTCTGGAGCTGGGTATCGATATGGGTGCGATCGATCTGGTGATTCAGATCGAGGCTCCGCCTTCGGTGGCGAGTGGGATGCAAAGGATTGGACGTGCGGGGCACCAGGTAGGAGCGCCTTCGCATGGGATTATCTTTCCCAAGTATCGGGCGGATTTAATTGCGTGTGCGGCGGTGACGCGGGCGATGCACGAGGGGCACGTGGAGTCGACGCGATTTTTGCGGAATCCGCTGGATGTGCTGGCGCAGCAGATGGTGGCGGTGATTGCGCATCCGCCGCTGGACGTTGCGGATGCGGAGAGAAGGACGGTGCATAAGACGGAGGAGGAAGAGAGTCCGGGGATTGGCTATGAAGCGCTGTATTCGCTGATGCGGAGCGCCGCTCCGTTTGCTGGTTTGAGCAGGAGTGTCTTCGATGGCGTGCTGGATATGCTGGCGGGGCGGTATCCGTCGGATGAGTTTGCGGAGCTGCGGCCTAGAGTGACGTGGGACCGTACGCGGAACTGGATTACGCCGCGTGCGGGAGTGAAGCGGGTTGCGATCCTGAATGGCGGCACGATTCCTGATCGTGGGACGTATGGGGTTTTTCTGGCGGGGGAGCGGAGTAAGCCAGTTCGAGTGGGTGAACTGGATGAGGAGATGGTGTTCGAGAGCAGGAATGGCGACACGTTTATTCTTGGCGCTTCGGCGTGGAGAATCGAAGAGATCACGCATGATCGGGTGCTGGTGTCGCCTGCGCCGGGTGAGGCGGGGAAGATGCCGTTTTGGCATGGGGATCGTGCGGGGAGGCCGTTGGAGTTTGGGCGCAGGATCGGCGCGCTGGTGCGCGAATTGCGCGAGATGCCGCGCAGTGTGGCCATGACGCGGCTGACGCAGGAGCATGACCTGGAGGCTGGCGCGGCGGAGAACGTGCTGCGGTATCTGGCTGATCAGGAGTTGGCTACGACGGTGGTGCCGGACGACCGGAACATTGTGATTGAGCGTGTGCGCGATGAGTTGGGCGATTGGCGCGTTTGCGTGCTGACGCCGTTTGGCAGCAGGATTCATGCGCCGTGGGCGATGGCGGCAACGGCGAAGATTCGTGCGCATGGCGGGCCGGATGTCGAAACGATGTGGAGCGAGGATGGATTTGTACTGCGGTTTCCGGAGACGGAAGAGGCTCCTGCGATTGAGCCGATTTTGCTCGAGCCGGAGGAGGCCGCGGAGTTGGTGCTGCAGCAGTTGGGTTCGACGGCTTTGTTTGCGGCGAAGTTTAGGGAGAGTGCGGCGCGGGCTTTGTTGTTGCCCAGGCGGCGGGCGGATGGAAGAACTCCGCTGTGGCAGCAGAGGAAACGCTCGTATGACTTGTTGAGCGTGGCCAGTCGATATCCTTCTTTTCCAATATTGCTGGAGGCTTATCGAGAGTGTCTACGCGATGTGTTCGACATGCCTGCGCTGATGGAGACGCTGCGGCTGATGGCGAACCGGTCCGTGCGCGTGCATACGGTGGACTCCCGGACGCCTAGCCCGTTTGCTTCGGCGCTGCTGTTCAGCTATTTGGCGAACTACATCTATGACGGTGATGCTCCGCTGGCAGAGAGAAGGGCGCAGGCGCTTTCGATTGATCAGGACCAGCTGCGGGAGTTGATGGGGGATGCCGATCTTCGCGAGTTACTGGATGCGAACGCGATTGAGGAGACGGAGGAGCAGCTGCAATGCGTCTTTGAAGATTACAAGGCGCGGACGATGGATGGGGTGCATGATCTGTTGTTGCGGCTGGGGGATCTGACGCGAGATGAGTTGCGGGCGCGGTGTGTGAGCGATGCGGTTGCGGAGAGCGTAGCGAAGTTGATGCGCGTGCGGCGGGTGCTGGAAGTGCAGTTCGCAAGAGGGAAGCGGTTGATTGCGGTGGAGGATGCTGCGCGCTATCGGGATGCGTTGGGAGTGCCACTGCCGCCGGGGTTGCCTACGGCTTTTTTGGAGGCTGCTCCAGAGGCGATGGTCGATCTGCTGCGGCGGTATGCGCGGACGCATGGGCCGTTTACCTCGCATGAGGCAGCGGGGCGTTTTGATCTGCCGATGGCGAGCGTTGAGGCGGTGCTGCAACGGTTGGTGCAGTCGGGTCGGATTGTTGAGGGTGGTTTTCGTCCGGGGGGCATTCATCGCGAGTGGTGCGACAACGAGGTGCTGCGAACGATTCGGCGGAAGTCGCTGGCGCAGTTGCGCAAGGAGGTTGAGCCGGTTGAGCAGCGGACGCTGGCGCGACTGCTGACGCGGTGGCAGGGTGTGGTGCAGCCGCGTCGTGGGTTGGATGCGTTGCTGGATGTGATTGAGAATCTGCAGGGTGCTCCGCTGCCGGCTTCGATTCTGGAGACGGAGATTCTGCCGTCACGTTTGATGGGGTATAAGTCTTCTGATCTGGATACGTTGATTGCGGCGGGTGAGGTGGTTTGGGTTGGGTTGGATCCTATTGGAGAGCGGGATGGGCGGATTGGGCTTTATCTCGCGGAGAAGTTGCCGGGGCTTTGGAATGGAAGTGCAGGGAACAGAGAACAGGGATCAGGGACCAGCGAGCGGGGAGATAAGGTGATTGCGTATCTGCGGGAGCGTGGGGCTTCGTTCTTTCAGGATTTGCATGATGGGGTTGGTGGAGGGTATCCGGGGGAGACGCTGGATGCTCTGTGGGAGCTGGTTTGGAAGGGTTTGGTGACGAATGATGGGATGGCTGCGCTGCGAGCTTATTGCGAGAGGCCGGCGGCGAGTGCGCGGAAGCAGCGAAGGGTGCATCAACAGACGGGATTTCGCTCGCGGCGGACGACTCCGCCTACGGCACAGGGGCGGTGGGCTTTGCAGGGCGCGGCGTTTGCGGCTGACTGGTCGGCCACGGCGTGGAGTCATGCGATGGCGCAGCAGTTGTTGACGCGGTATGGTGTGGTGTTTCGTGAGACGGCGCATGCGGAGAACCTGCCGGGTGGTTTTTCTGCGATCTATGACGTGATGAAGGTGCTGGAGGAGAGCGGCAAGATTCGGCGTGGATACTTTGCGGCGGACCTGGGAGCCACGCAGTTTGCTCAGCCTGCGGCGGTGGATCTGCTGCGTTCGCTTCGGGTGCAGCAGGAGCCGGATAGGCCGGAGATGTTGCAGCTTGCGGCTACCGACCCGGCGAATCCTTATGGAGCTTTGCTGCGCTGGCCCGCGCCATCGGATGCGGGGTCTTCCTTGACGCGAAGTGTGGGGGCGCAGGTGATTCTGCGCGATGGGGAGTTGGTGGCTTATCTGCGACGAGGGAATCCGAATGTGCAGGTTTTTCTTCCGGAGGAAGAGCCGCAGCGGTCGCATGTGATGCAGAGCCTCGCGGAGTTTCTGGTGAAGCGGGTGCAGGGGCTGGAGGATGAGGATCGACGTGCGGGACTGTTGATTGCCATGGTGAATGGCGTTGCGGTGGCGGAGCATCCGATGGCGCGGGCTTTGCTGGATGCGGGATTTGCTGCGGGCGCTATGGGTTTCAATGTGCGCCGAGGGCTGCCGCCTTTGCCCGGAGGCAGGGATGCGGTGAGAGCCAATGCCTGAGGGGGACACCATCTATCGTGCGGCGCGGGCTTTGCAGAAGGCGATTGGCGGCAAGGTTGTGACCGGGTTCGAGACTGGGCTGGCGAAGCTGGCGCGCGTCGATGATGATGCTTCGCTGGCGGGACGGACGGTGGAGAAGGTGGAGTCGCGGGGAAAGTGGCTGCTGATTTATTTCAGCGGCGATCTGATTCTGGTGACGCATATGTTGATGAGCGGGAGCTGGCATCTCTACCGGCCTGGCGAACGATGGAGGATGGGGCGGAACCGGATGCGAGTGGTGATTCGTGCTGGAGATGGCAATGGGGATTGGGAGGCGGTCGCGTTCAATGTGCCGATTGCGGAGTTTCATACGACGCGGTCACTTGAGAGGAGCAGTCAGGTGCCTAAGCTGGGGCCGGATATTCTGGCTGACGAGTTTACGGTGGCAGGTGGAGTGGATCGGCTTGCTGCTTATGGGCGGGAGCATCCCGATGCTGAGATTGGCGTGGTGCTGTTGAACCAGCGGGTGCTGGCAGGTTTGGGAAATGTCTATAAGAGCGAATTGGCATTTGCCGCAGGGGTGAACCCGTTTCGGAAGATGCGAACGATTACAACGAAAGAAATGATGGCGCTGGTGGAGTTCGCACAGCGTTATATGAAGGCGAATGTTGTGGACGGCAAAGACGAGGGGATTGTGACCTATGCCGGCAATCGACGGACGACGCATGCGATGAATCGCGAGGAGAGGCTTTGGGTGTATCGGCGGCAGGGACAGGAGTGCCGCCGCTGTGGAGCTGTCGTGATGATGAGGAAGCAGGGAGAGCAGGCGCGGTCGACTTATTGGTGTCCTCAGTGCCAGCCCTGGGTGGAAGATGCGGCGGATTGACCGTAAGGGGTTCGGGTTTCGCGGCGATCAGGAACAGGCCAAAGCAAGAACAATGGCGAAATACAGGGGTTTCTCCACTCCTCCACGCGATGAGACCGCGTGGCTCCGGTCGAGATGACGTGCTTTCTGGCACATTAAATTGGCTCTATGAACTAAATGCTGTGTGGTGTTAGAGTGGCTTCGCAGCTATTCAGCAGACAGGCGCTTGCTCGACAGGCGAGATGGAGATGCCATGAAGAAGAACACGAGCTTTGGAGTGATTGCGTGCGCGGTGCTGGTCGCGTTTTCGGGTGGTGTGACGTCGTTGGCTCAACAGCAGCCGACCGTTCAATCGATCTCGCCTGCGAGTATGGCGCGGGTGGGGACGGTCGATAAGCGCTTCCAGTCTTACAACATCGAGATGGTTGAGGTTATCGGCGGCAGGTTTTGGAAGCCCTATGCCAAGCCGGGTGATGTTGCTGCCAAGGCTGCGCCTTCCGGCCAGCCTGCCAATGCGAACCAGCCTGTAGGCATGGACCCCAATCTGTATCAATACCGCCCGCCTATCGATCTCTCTAATCCTCGGCTGCGGAAGCTGGCGGCGGCGCTGGGACCAGCCTATGTGCGGGTAAGTGGAACGTGGGCGAACAGCGTCTACTTTCAGGACTCCGATGGGCCCGCTCCGGCGACAGCGCCGAAGGGATTTGGCGGTGTGTTGACGCGCCAGCAATGGAAGGGAGTTGTTGACTTCGTTCATGCGACCGATGCGGAGCTCGTGACATCCTTTTCTACCAGCGTGGGGACGCGCGATGCTTCCGGCGTGTGGACTTCGGACCAGGCGCAAAAGCTGCTGGATTATACAAAGTCGATTGGCGGGAGCATCGCTGCTGCTGAGTACATGAATGAACCGACGTTTGCCGTGATCGGTGGCGCGCCCAAGGGCTATGGCGCGGCGGATTATGGAAGAGACATCAAGCTCTTTCTGCCCTTCATTCGCAAGGCTGAGCCGAAGATGATTTTCCTTGGACCGGGCGGGGTCGGTGAGGGCGGGAGTCTATTGCCGGCGGGAATGAAAGTGCTGTCGTCGGCTGATCTGCTGAAGGCTACTGGGCCGGTCTACGACGATTTTTCTTACCACTTCTATGGCGCGGTTTCGAAGCGATGCGCAGGCATGGGAGGGGTGGCACAGATCACTCCGGAGGGAGCGCTTTCGGAAGATTGGCTCTCACGGACGGGCACGGTGGAGGCGTTTTATGCGGGGCTTCGCGATCAGTATGAGCCGGGTAAGGCGATGTGGCTGACAGAGACGGCGGATGCAGCGTGCGGCGGCAACCCCTGGGCTTCTACCTTTCTGGATACCTTCCGCTACCTGGATCAGCATGGACGTCTGGCGAAGCTGGGCGTGCAGGTGATAATGCATAACACGCTGGCATCGAGCGATTATGGCCTGCTCGATGAAAACACGCTGGCTCCACGGCCGAACTATTGGGCGGCCTTGTTGTGGCACCAATTGATGGGAACGACGGTGCTCGACGCCGGGTCTTCGACTGCTGCAAACCTGCATCTGTATGCGCAATGCCAGCAGGGTCATCCCGGTGGCGTGGCCCTGCTGGCGATTAATGCTGATCGGACGGCATCGCAGGAGTTGTCCGTTCCGGTGCGCTCGGAGCGATATACGTTGACCGCCGCCAAGTTGATGGATACAGCGGTGGATCTGAATGGGAAGACGCTGACGGTGGATGCAGAGGGGAATGTCCCGTCGCTCACAGGGGAGAAAGAAAAGGTTGGGAAGGTGATGCTGGCTCCGGAGAGCATTACGTTTCTGGCGATGCCAGCTGCAGAGAATCAGAGCTGCCGCTGATGCGGCGACTTAGAGCGAGGCTTTGGTGAGATCGACGGTCTGCCAGTCGCCGCGCTCGATGCCAGCGCGAATCTGTGCCGGGGTTTGGCCTTTCATGGTCTGCTCGTAGGCGTAGGCTCCCTCTTTCATGCAGGTGGAGCAGGCAGCTCCGTGAGTTCCTTCGAAGCAACTGTGCAGGCTGTTGTGTCCCAAAGCGCGGTCACAGTGACAGTAGCAGGGTTCCTGATGCAGCACGTTGGGAATCTTTGCCGCCATCTTATATACAGTCACCTGATATGGGTGCGAGAAATATTCGCCGGTGAGCTGATCGCCGCTCAGGATGTGGGGCAAAGGCTTCTTGGAAGCGGTTGCGTTGTAGGCAGGCACGTCGTCGGAGGGGTTGGTCCACTGTGCGGACGCGGCCATGGTCACAAGTCCTAAGATGAGGCAGCCAATAATTCGCTTCATGTCGCACATCATAAATGGCGTGAAGAGATAATTCCAAATGCGGGGCTGTTGTTGTAGGGGCATGTGCAGTGGGTGTGGAAGAGAGGGGTTGCGTAAAAGGCAAAAAAAAGGCGGCATGAACGGTACTTTGTTCATGCCGGGAGGCCAGTGACGCAACTTGTGTCAGCCGGTGTTGCTTGGTGCGGGCTGAGAATCTTTACGGGCGGTTACTCACGCTTGCCGATGAATTGAATATACCACAATGCGTATCCGGAAAATGAAAAATATGCTCGAGCATAGAAAAAACCTGTCATGGGAGCATTTAAAAGTTGAAGCCCGAACCTCTTTGTTGATGCTTAATCATTTTATATGTGTCATTTATCAATATCGGCAGGGCTGAGGAAAACTAGATAAAAATTTATTCATAAAATGAAAACCTGCCGGAATGAAGAGTACAAAAGTTGGAATCTGGTGTTTGAGGGCGCGAAAGCCGGTCGAACTATCGCCCGATGGGCTCGTTGTAGATGCCGAACTCGGCGATTCCGGGTGGCTTGGTGGAGCCTTTTATGGTCAGGCGGACGCGCTCGGCGGTGACGGGCTGGAACCGATCCAGCTGAAAGACGAGTGGGGTCTGGCCGCTGGCGATGGTGTTCCATTGATTGTTCTGCCAGGATTCGACGCTGTAGGAGGTAATGCGGCTATCGACGCCATATTCGTTATCGAAGCGCGGCTCGACGATAGAGATAGTGTTGAATGCCGTGGGTTGGTCGAAGACGATCTCGATCCAGCCGGAGGTCTCGTTGTCGTCTGCGATCCAATAAGTGCTGTAACTGTTGTCATTGGCGAGATCGGGGCCGATGCCTTCGGTATTGCGGCTGGCGAAGGATGGGCGGGCGAAGGCCAGGTTGGGGGTCGTGATGCTGACTGAGGGGGCGAGCTTCGGGGCTGGGGCGCGGTCTTTCCATGTGCGGCCAACCTCGGCAAGGCGTTCGACTGCGTTCTGATCGAAGCGGCCATCGCGATTGGGTGCGACGTTGATTAAAAGATTGCAGTGCTGCCGATTGAAGGGGACGAGCCAGTCGTTCACGATGGTATCGGCGGACTTGAGCTGCTCGGTGGGATAGCTCTGCTTCCAGAACCATTGGCTCTGCAAGGTGGTCCCGGACTCTGAGGGGATGATGCTGTCGGAGGAGATCTTTTGACCGGCGTGCTGCTCGTACTGCTTGATATCGGTGTAGCAGAGCGCCGAGCCGGGATATTGCCCGGCGTTGTGGTCGGCGACGAGACAGTTGGGCTGGTGACTCTTGACGTGATCGTAGATCTCGCGAAAGGGGATTTGGTCGTAAGTGATCCGGCTCCAACCGGCGTTCCAGCCGTCGAAGATGATGGCGGTGATCTCTCCATAGTTGGTGAGTAATTCGGAGAGTTGGGCCTTGATCAGGGCGATCTTCTTTGGAGTGACCTGATAAGACCAGATCTGAGCGCGAAGGTCGAGGATGGAGAAGTAAAGGCAGACCTTGAGACCATGTTTTCGGAATGAGTTTGCGTAGGACTCGACGATGTCATGGGTGAAGGTCGCGTCCTTCACGCTGGGGCTGGTAGTTTTGGTGGGCCAGAGGCAGAAGCCGTCGTGATGCTTGGTGGTGAGGCAGCCGTAGGCCATTCCGGCAGAGCGAGCGGCCTGCGCCCACTGGTCGGTGTCGAGATGGGCAGGATTGAAGAGTTTGGGCGAGGCTTTGGGGTCGCCCCATTCGCGCTGCTCGAACGTGGCCATGTTGAGGTGGAGGAACATGCCGAAGCGGAGGTCCATGAACTCCTGCTGTAGTTGCAGGAGAGGCTTTGTGGTCTCCTGCATGGTGGAAGCGGCCAGGGCAGACTGCTTTGCGGCCAGCAGGGCTGCGGTTCCGGCGAGTCCATGGGCAAACTCACGACGGTTGAGCATAGGTAGGCAGTACTCCAGCAAGGATGCGCCTTGTACGATTGGCGGAGGTCAAGGGCAAGTCTGCCATGCGTGAATGGCAATGGTCAAGCGCTTAAATATTCGAATCCATCAGCTAGTTGGAGTTTTCTTAAGTATATAAGCGCTCAACTTCTTAATGTGAGCCGACGTGGCTGGCTAGTTCCGCAGTAATGCGGCCTGCCATGGTTGCATCGCGTTGGGTGATTCCGCCTGCGTCGTGCGAGACCAGGGCGAGCAGGACGTGGTTATAGCGGATATCGATGTCGGGGTGGTGGTTGGCGTCTTCGGCGATGGCTGCGACGCGGTTGACGAATGCCATGGCCTCGAGGAAATCACGGAAGGCCCACTCGCGAACGAGCTTTCCGTCTTTCAGCTTCCACTCCGGATGAGCGCGCAATACATCTTCGATTTCGGTTGGAGTCAATGCCTTTTTCATGACGGTACACCTCGCGGGTTTGATGCTAGTGCTCTGAGCGCGGCGTTGGCAATACGGTTGGCTGGGGTGAGGTTGGAGCAAATCCTGGTGGGAGTGAAGAGCAGGCAACAGTAAAAAGAACAGACAACGACGAAAAGCGAAATGCGGGGGTTCTTCGCTTCGCTCACAATGACATAGCTTTCGATGCTTATGCTGCCGAACCTTTTTTTGATGCTTCGAACAATGGTCTGAAAATAGTTTGGTTGGCTACGAGTCGCGGCTGCCGAGGGTGAGGGTCGGTCGGCATAAGGTAGACGACAAAGCTGATGCGGGCATTCTGCTGATCTCGGCGCGCAGGTCGGTCCATGATTCGATCGGCATGGCGAGAAAGGCTTCGACGATGGCCGGGTCGAACTGTTTGCCCGAGCATTGGGCGATCTCTTCGCAGGCGGCTTCAAAACTGGTGCCCTTGCGATAGGGGCGGTCCGAGGTCATGGCGTCGAGAGCGTCGGCGATGGCGAAGATGCGAGCGCCGAGGGGGATGGCTTCGCCGTGCAGACCGCGGGGGTAGCCGGTGCCGTCGAAGCGTTCCTGATGGGTGTAGACGATCTCGGCGGCT
>NZ_DATKQC010000012.1:0-27695 GCF_035532915.1 Edaphobacter sp. | reverse complement strand
AAAAGTTCCCGCTCACGCCCTGCTGGGATCACAATTTATTGGGTTTACGGCAGTGGCACTCTTTGGCCGTCTGGCTGACCTGACCCGGCCATACCTTGTGTCGCGGCGTGTTGCGCTGCCCCTGAGTTCGCAGGTCGCGGTGTATACGATCGAGCGGATGTTCGATCTCGGCGCCGCTGCGGTGATCTTTTCAAGCGCGCTGGCGTTTACTCCCAAAGACCTTCCTCACCATGAAGTCTTCGTGCACGCCGGGGAGTTGAGTCTTGCCCTGACGCTGGTGATTGCTATCTTTGCAGGGGTCGTGCGAGTCTCGGGAGGAGTCGTCGCAGGATTTGCGCGAGCGACGTTGGGACGGCTCTCAAAACCGGTGGGGGAGAGTATCGCGACAAAGATCATCGGATTCCGCGATGGACTGAATGCGCTGTCGTCAAAACGCGACTTCGGCATAGCGGTTCTCCTCTCTTTGGCGATGTGGGGGATGATCGGGTCGGCATACGTGCAAACAGCTCATGCTTTTGTGCAGACGCCGGAGCTGGCCGGATTGACCTTTTCGCGGACGATGCTGTTGATGGCAGCGAGCATTGGCGGATCGGTGCTGCAACCACCCATCATCGGCTGGTTTACGCAAATTGCCGTGACGGCAACAGCAATGCACGAATTCTATGGCGCTCCGGTTGAGGCTGCTACGGCATGTGGAGCCGTGCTGTTGTTAGTAACCTCCCTCTGCATTATTCCGACTGGATTGGTGTATTCGCGAATCGAACATGTGAGCCTGAAAAAGGTCGCAGACGAGAGTGAAGCTGCGGGCCACGGGTCGGGAATACCGGATACGACCGTCGACCACGGATAGACGCAGATTGGCGCGGATAAGGCCGGGGATAAACGCATCCTCCGTTTTTATCCGCGCCAATCCGTGCGATCCGCGGTCGGTTCTATTGGACTCTCGCTGCTAGAATCGAAATATTACGATGAAGTGCCCCTACTGTGGTTTTGCCCAGGATCGAGTTGTTGATTCACGAGAGAGTAAAGATGCGGACTCCATCCGCCGCCGCCGCGAGTGTGAAGGCTGCCACAAGCGGTTTACCACCTATGAGCGGATCGATGAAATCCCCTACATGGTTGTGAAGAAGGACGGCCGCCGCGAGAAGTTCGACCGCCAGAAGGTGTTGAGCGGGCTGCTTCATGCGTGCGAGAAACGTCCGGTCTCCGCCGTAAAACTCGAGCAGATCGTAGATGAGACCGAGGCCTATGTGGTGGACTCGCCTGAGCGCGAGCGCTCGACCAGCGAGGTAGGCGAACAGATCATGATGCGGCTGAAAGACATCGACACGGTGGCGTATATCCGCTTCGCCAGTGTCTATCGGGATTTTAAAGACGTGAGTGAGTTCAAGGCTGAGTTGGAAGAGCTGTTGAACGGTAAAGATCAAAAGAAACGGCGATAGCAGAAGGATGTATGGCGAAAACTCATAAGATTACGTTGATTCCGGGCGATGGCATTGGCCCGGAGGTCTCAGGCGCGGTGGTAAAGATCGTCGAGGCAGCAGGAGCAGCTACGGGCGTCGCATTTGAATGGCACCGTTATGCGGCCGGAGCAGAGGCGTTTGAGACGACCGGGGAGTACATCCCGAAGGCACTCTATGACTCGATCGAAGAAAATCGAGTGGCACTCAAAGGCCCAGTGACGACGCCAATTGGCGGCGGATTCTCTTCGATCAACGTGGCCTTGCGTCAAAAATTCGAATTGTTCGCCAATTTCCGACCGGTCAAGAGCCTTCCCGGTTTGAAGACTAATTATCCCAACATCGATCTGATCATCGTGCGGGAGAACATGGAAGACCTGTATGCCGGACTCGAGCATGTGGTTGTCCCGGGTGTAGTACAGGCGCTGAAGATCATTACCGAGAAAGGCTCGACGCGGATCGCGAAGTTTGCCTTCGACTACGCGCGCAAGCACGGGCGGAAGAAGATCCACGCTATCCATAAGGCGAACATCATGAAGCTGTCCGATGGCTTGTTTCTGCAGTGCTGCCGGGCGGTTGCCGAGGGCTTCCCCGAGGTTAGCTATGCGGAGCACATCGTCGACAACACCTGTATGCAGTTGGTGATGAATCCTTATCAGTACGACATTCTGCTGACAGAGAATCTGTACGGCGATATCTTGAGCGACCTTTGCAGCGCGTTTGTAGGCGGCCTGGGCCTGGTGCCCGGAGCGAACCTCGGGACGGAGTGCGCGATCTTTGAGGCTGTGCATGGCTCCGCCCCGGACATTGCTGGAAAAGATATGGCGAACCCCACGGCATTGCTGCAGAGTGCTGTTCTGATGCTGCATCACATCGGCGAAAGCGCGACAGCGAATCGTGTACAAGATGCGTTGGAGCAGGTCTATCGAGAGGGCAAGACACTGACGAAAGACGTCGGCGGCACAAGCGGGACAAAGGCATTTGCAGATGAGGTATTGCAGGCGATGGAGATGTCGCAGACAGCAACGACATAGAAGCAAAACATACAGGAGCGAGGTTGGCATGAAGCAGAGGTTGAGTTGGCTGGCGGCTGGAATAGTGATGGGCGGCATGGTGTTTGGGTTCACGGGCTGCAAGCCACCTACACCGGCCCAAACGAGTCCGGAGACCGCTCAGACGAATGCGACTCCTGCCCCTGCTCAACCAGCCGCGCCGCTAGATCCTGCAACGCTGGGGTCAGTCAGCGGGACGGTACATTTCGCGGGCAAGGCTCCCGAGCGTATCCGCATCGACATGAGCCAGGACCCTGTATGTTCCATGATGGGCGGCGACAACTTCGCCGAGCAGTATGTCGTTCATGACGGCAAGCTCGCAAATGTCTATCTCTACATCAAAAGCGGCCCTCCGGCAGCGATGTCTGCCCCTGCCACCTCGGTCGCTCCCGTCGTTCTGGATCAGATTGGCTGCAAATACGTCCCCCATGTGATCGCAATCATGCGTGGAGGGTCGATCGAATTCCGCAACTCGGACGGAACCATGCATAACATCCACACCATCCCCGCGGCTGGAACCAATAAAGAGATTGATATCTCTGAGGGACCGAAAGGCGCACCCGAGGTAAAGAGCTTTCCTCAGCCTGAGATCATGATGCCGGTGCGGTGCAACAACCATCCCTGGATGAATGCATTTATCAATGTCTCTGCCACTCCCTTTTTCGCTGTGACTGATGGCAATGGACACTTTGAGATCAAGGGCTTACCGGCAGGCACCTATATCCTGGCGGCAGTCCACGAAAAGATGGGCGAGCAGACGATGACGGTTACGGTCAAGCCCCATGCGACGGAAGCGGCGAATTTTACCTTTTCGATCAAGAAATAGAGCCACGAGGGCCGCGTATCTGTCCGGTCTCTCAGCCTGATTCTCCCGAAATGCACCCCACCGGCGGTAAACAGCCAAAGTGCGTGTGACGGTAATGGCCACGCCGCGTTATTCTTGAAGATATGGAACGGCGCAAGGTCGGAATTCTGGGCGCGACCGGTATGGTCGGGCAGCGATTTATTCAATTATTGAGCAATCATCCGTGGTTTGAGATTGCGTGGCTGGCGGCGAGCGATCGCAGCGCGGGCAAAACATACGGCGAAGCCTGCCGTTGGAAGCTGGACACGGCGCTGCCCAAGCACATTGCGGCGATGACGATGCAGCCGAACGTGCCCGAAGGCACGGTGGGAGAGCTGCCGAAGATTATCTTCGCCGCGCTCGACGCGGACATTGCGCGCGAGCTGGAGCCGAAGTTTGCCGCCGTGGGCTGCGCTGTGATCTCAAACTCAAGCGCATTCCGCATGGTTGCCGATGTGCCGCTGGTCGTTCCTGAGGTCAATGCCGATCATCTGTCGCTGATCGAAGCGCAGAGCTCGCGCAAAGAAAACGGCGGCAAGGGGGGCTACATCGTGACCAATCCCAATTGCAGCACCATCGGCCTGGTCATGGCTCTGAAGCCGCTGGAAGAGCGGTTCGGAGTTGAGAGTGTTTTTGTGACTACGATGCAGGCGGTAAGCGGTGCGGGATATCCCGGTGTTCCTTCGCTGGACATCATGGGCAATGTGGTGCCCTTCATCAAAAACGAAGAAGAAAAGATGCAGGAAGAGGTCGGCAAGCTGCTTGGCACGCTGACCGGCAAAAAAGTTGACATGCTGGATGCGAAGGTAAGCGCACACTGCAACCGCGTGGCGGTCGAAGACGGGCATACGGAGTGCGTCAGCATCAAGCTGAGAAAGAAAGCCACACGAGAAGAGATTTTGGCGGCGTGGAGCGAATTTCTGCCGCTGCAAGGACAACATCTGCCGACGGCCCCCTCTCAGCCTGTGGAATACGACGCTGGGGTAGACCGACCGCAGCCCCGTCTGGACCGGATGCGCGGCAACGGCATGACCACAACTGTTGGTCGCCTGCGCGAATGCAGCCTGCTGGACTGGAAGTTTGTTGTGCTGTCGCACAATACGATTCGCGGAGCGGCAGGAGCAGCCGTGTTGAATGCCGAAGTTCTGGCGCTGCTGGGCAAATTGGATAAGTTAAGCGTGGCTGTAGCGCCGACTGTGGCGGTGATGGCTTGAGCACAGTACGTGAACAACTGGTAGTGATGAAGTTCGGCGGAACATCGGTCGAGGACGCCAAAGCGATTGACCGGACCGCGGCAATCGTCCGTGGTCGCCGAGAGCGTGGATTGGAAGCTGTTGTCGTTGTCTCGGCAATGGCAAAGGTCACTGACCAACTGTTGGCTGCGGCTGCCGCAGCAGGACGCGATGACAAGGCTGGCGCACTGGCCATCAGCGCAAGGCTGCGGCACCGGCATATCGATACAGCTGCCGACCTATTGGACGGCGAACGCTTCGTCCAGTTGCAACCGACCGTCAACCATGAGTTCGATGCGCTGGACGATCTATTGCGCGGTATTGCCGCGGTAGGTGAGCTGACCGCGCGCACCAATGATCTGGTGGTGAGCTTTGGAGAGCGGCTTTCGAGCCGCATGGTCGCAGCGGCGTTCGAACAGCGTGGCCTGCAGGGCGCGCATGTCGACGCGCGCACCTGTATTGTGACCGACAGCAACTACGGCAAGGCAGTACCGCAGGAAGGCGCGATTGAGTCGAAGCTCGCGGAGTTGGTTCTGCCCTTGATCCAAGCTGGACAGACTCCGGTGATGGGCGGATTCATCGGAGCAACTATAGAAGGAATCACGACCACGCTGGGACGGGGCGGCAGCGACTACACCGCTGCCCTGGTCGGCGGCGGCATGCACGCTGGCGCCATCGAAATCTGGACGGACGTCAATGGCATCATGACAACCGATCCTCGCATCTGCCCGGATGCGCTGCGGGTCAAGACGATCAGCTTTGAAGAAGCGGCGGAACTGGCCTACTTCGGGGCGAAGGTGTTGCATCCCGCCACGATTCTTCCTGCCGTCCAGAAGAGCATTCCTGTCTGGGTGCTGAATTCGCGCAACGCTGAAAACGAAGGCACCAAGATCACGGCGCTGGCTCCGAAGTGCGCCAGCCCCTTCAAGAGCATTGCCGCGAAGAAGCGGCTGACCATCATTGATGTCGTCGCAAGCCGGATGCTGATGTCCCACGGATATCTCAAGGCCGTGTTCGATGTATTTGACAAGTACAAGTGCGCGATCGACATGGTTTCGACCAGCGAGGTGAGCATCTCGTTGACAGTGGACTCGAATGAGAAGCTGCCGGAGATCTGCGAGGAACTTGGCAGAATCGCGGACGTTAAATACGAAGGCCGCAAGGCGCTGGTGTGCCTGGTGGGCGAGGACATTCGCGGCCACAATGGCATTGCCGGTCAGGTCTTCAGCGCGGTCAGCCATGTGAACGTGCGCATGATCTCTCAAGGAGCAAGCGAGATCAACATGAGCTTCATGATCGACGAGGAAGATGTCGAAGAGGCCGTGCGCAGCCTGCACAAGCAATTCTTCGCAGATCCGGACGAGACCGTCTTTGATGTGGCGGCTCGGGTTCCAGTTGCAGTCAAAGCATAGAGAGGAACACATGCGGATATTGGTCTTAGGACAGGGCAAGACAGGTAAGCTGGTGGCTGCAGTTGCAGCGGAACGCGGTCATGGGGTCCACGTGCTCGACGCCAAGGAAAATACGAATGCATCCGCGCTGACTCCGCCTTTTGTTGCTGGGTTCGATGTCGTCATCGACTTTACGGCTCCTGAAGCTGTGGTGCAGAACATGCGTGCCTGCCTCGCAACAGGCGCGAAGATGGTGGTCGGCACAACTGGCTGGTATGACAAACTGCCCGACATGAAGGCTCTCGCTGAACGCAAACAGGCAGGGCTGTTGTACGGGACAAATTTTTCCATCGGCGTTCAGGTGTTATTTCAGTTGGCAGCAAAACTGGGTGAGTCGCTGAAGAATGCTGGTTATCAGTTTTCGATCGAGGAAACTCACCACATCACCAAACTGGATTCGCCCAGCGGAACCGCGATTACGCTGGCGACGGTTGTAGAGACTGCATCCGGCTATCAGAAAGTTCCTATCGAATCGAAGCGCGAAGGCGATGCTCCCGGCACCCATGTTCTAGTAGCGCAGAGCGATGCGGACAGGCTTACGCTGACCCACGAGTCGTTCTCGCGGCGTGGATTCGCCGAAGGTGCAGTGCGCGCAGCCGAGTGGCTTTCGTCTCGTAAAGGCTGCTACGACTTTCAAAATATTTATACGCAGATTTAGGTCTGTACCGAGCGGGGATTGCCATGAGCACGATGGAAGCAGTAACGGCGAAGTTTGCGGATTTAGCGTTCGACCAGAAGCTGGACCGGCTGGCTGAAGTAGCTGTAAAGGTTGGGCTGGGGCTGCGTGCGGGGCAGGAACTCATCATGTCCGCACCCATGGAAGCTCTACCGTTGGTGCGACGCATTACCGAACACGCCTACAAAGCTGGCGCTTTGCTGGTGACGACATTTTATGGCGACGATCCGTCTGTGCTGGCCCGGTTTGCCTATGCTCCAGATGCCAGCTTCGATTACGCGCCGAAGTGGCTGCAGGATGGAATAGCCGAGGGATTTCGAAGCGGAGCTGCACGACTCGCGATTGCAGGCACAAATCCTGCGCTGTTGGCGAAGCAGGACCCGGCGAAGATAGCGCGGGCCAATGTCGCAGCCTCCAAGGCGGGCAAGCCTGCAATGGAGCTGATTACGCGTCACGAGATCAACTGGACGATCGTAGCCTGTGCGACGCCGGAGTGGGCAAAGCTTGTGTTTCCAGACGACTCCGAGGAAATGGCTGTGGCCAAGTTGTGGGAGGCGATCTTTGTTGCCTCGCGCATCAATGCGGACGATCCGGTCGTCGAGTGGCAGCAGCACGGAGAGCGGCTGAAGAAGCGCGTCGACCTGCTGAATGCCAAACGGTTCTCTGCCCTTCATTTCAAGGGACCGGGAACAGATCTGACAGTAGGATTGGCCGACGATCATCTCTGGGCCGGTGGCGGAACAACTGCCGGAAACGGCGTCTACTGCCAGCCCAATATTCCCACGGAAGAGTGCTTCACGACTCCGCATAAAGACCGGGTTGACGGCACGGTGCGGGCATCGAAGCCGCTCTCGCATCAAGGAACCCTGATTGAAGATATTGCGGTGCGGTTTGAGGGCGGAAAGATCGTCGAAGCGACCGCATCGGCTGGCGAAGATGTGCTCAACCGGCTGATCAGCACGGACGATGGCGCTCGGCGGCTGGGAGAGGTAGCGCTGGTGCCTCATTCTTCTCCCATTGCGCAGAGTGGAGTGCTCTTCTGGAATACATTGTTCGATGAAAATGCCGCCAGCCACATTGCATTGGGACAAGCCTATTCGACCTGCCTGATTGGCGGCGAAAAGATGGACGCGGAAGAATTGGCCAAGCGTGGCGCGAACGCCAGCCTGATCCACGTGGACTGGATGATCGGTTCCGGCGCGATGGATGTGGACGGCATCGCTGCGGATGGAACGGCTGAACCGTTGATGCGTAAGGGCGAGTGGGTTTAGTTGAACCTCATTCCCAAGAGCAGGCACATGCAAAGACAAGGTAAACTGCAGTAACTATGGAACTGATGGGATGTGGAACGGCGCTGGTCACTCCTTTTCGCAAGGATGGCGGCGTAGATGAGCCTGCGCTTCATGCGTTGGTGAACTGGCAGATCGAGAGCGGAATTGATTTTCTGGTTCCTTGCGGCACCACTGGCGAGGCTTCGACGCTGACGGAAGCCGAGTGGCTTCGCGTCGTCGAGTTGGTGGTTGCAACCACGGCAGGACGAGTTCCGGTGTTTGCCGGGTGTACGCATAATGCGACACATGAAGCTGTGGCCAAGGCGCGGAAGCTGGCGTGTGTACATGGACTGACAGGAATTCTGACAGCGAACCCCTATTACAATCGTCCGGGCCAAGAAGGTCAGTATCAACACTTCAGAGCGGTTGCCGAAGCCGTAGACCTGCCGGTCCTGCTCTATAACATTCCGGGGCGAACAGGCGCGAATCTGGAGCCTGCCACGGTTTTGCGGCTGGCGGAGTTGCCTAATATCATTGGGATCAAGGAATCCAGCGGAAATCTGGCGCAGATTACTGAGCTGCTGACTACAGCTCCCCGAAACTTTAAGGTTTTTGCCGGCGACGACGGGATCGCATTGCCTGTAATTTCCTTGGGCGGTAGCGGCTTGATTTCCGTAGCCTCCAATGCAATTCCGGGACAAATGTCGCGGATGATTGGGGCTGCCATGGAGAATGACTGGGTAACAGCGCGACGGATCAATCGGCAATTCTTCCGGCTGATGCAGGCCCACTTCTGGGAGCCCAACCCCGCTCCCATCAAGGCGGTGCTCTCAATGCTTGGACGATGTGAGGATGTCCTGCGGCTGCCGATGGTTCCGGTCTCTGCGGCTACGCGGCGGAAGCTGGAATGCATGGTCGGGGAGCTTGGGATGCTGGTGGGTGTTCCACAGACCGGCGAAGACCTGCGGATGTTTTAATAAGCTTCCTACAATCAACAACTTTAGAAAAGGTGACAAGTGAGTCTGGACGGAACGTTGCAGGATCGGATTGAGCATTGGTTTGCGCAGGGTGCGGCTGCGGTGGGAAACAAAGAGGCTGAGGCAGCGTTTCTTGAGTTGAGGCAGGGGCTGGAAGCTGGGGAGTTGCGATCGGCAGAGCCGGATGACTCCGTGTTGGGATGGCGCGTCAATGCCTGGATCAAAAGAGGAATTCTACTTGGGTTCCGGTTGGGATCGATGATCGAGATGGGATGTGACGATGGCCTTTCATTCGTCGATAAATGGACCTACCCTGCACGGCGGTTCGCAGTGGCAGACGGTGTGCGAGTCGTGCCGGGAGGATCGAGCATACGGTCTGGTGCGTATGTTGCCAAGGGCGTTGCGGTCATTCCTCCTTCCTATATCAATGTGGGAGCGTATGTGGATGAGGGAACGATGGTGGACTCTCATGCGCTGGTGGGAAGCTGCGCCCAGATTGGCAAGATGGTGCATCTGAGCGCCGCCGCGCAGATCGGCGGTGTGCTGGAGCCGGTGAATGCAAGTCCCGTCATTATTGAAGATGGAGTTCTTGTAGGTGGCAATACCGGGGTCTATGAAGGTACAATCGTGCGAAAACGCGCTGTTCTAGCGGCCGGCACCGTGCTAACGCGAGGAACGCCGGTCTACGATCTGGTACGCGGTGTGGTGTATAAGGCGACTGCCGAGATGCCGCTCATCATCCCGGAGGGCGCGGTGGTGGTGCCGGGTTCGCGTGCTGTCACCAAAGGAAAAGGACAGGAGTGGGGGTTGAGCATCTCTGCCCCAGTGATCGTCAAGTATCGTGATGAAAAGACCGAGCTCTCGCTGGTCTTAGAAGATATCCTGCGTTAGCTGTCATTTTCTGGGATGAATGGTGCTTTGCCATCCATGACAATTTGACGGATCGAGGGCTGACGAATATGGCCGGAAGAGTCATCCTTGCCTTGATCTTTATGGTGGCGGGAACCCTGCACTTTGTCATCCCTCAGGCTTATCTGCGGATTATGCCTCCCCAGCTTCCGGCCCCCTTGCTGTTGATCAACATCAGCGGAGTGGCAGAGATACTAGGCGGCGGTCTGCTTGTACCCTCCACACGGCGCCTTGCCGCGTGGGGATTGGTAGCATTGCTGATCGCTGTCTGGCCCGCAAACATTTATACGGCGGCGGCACACCTGCCTCTGCCCGGTCTAGCGGGGCAGAGCTGGGTGCAGTGGATGAGGGTTCCTCTACAGCTGCCGCTGATCTACTGGGCGTGGATGTATAGGCGAGGTTGAATCCTGCTACGCCCTATAAGTGGCGGGGACCGTAGTGAAGGTAGAAGACCACGGCCGAAGCAACCAGGCAATAGATTCCGAATAAGTACCAACGGCCCTGCTCCAGCCAGCTGCTGAGCCATTTGAGCGCAACCATGCCGGCGAGGAACGCGAAGACCATTCCCAGCAGGCTCGCGATCACGCTGCTGTGCAGATCGATGGGCGTGCCGCTGGCAGCGGCTTCATGCGTCGCCTTCAATAGCCGCAGAGCTTCTTTGCCGATGGCGGCGGGGGTGAGGATGACTGCAAGGGCGAAGCTGAAGCGCTCGGCCCGGTCCTTGCTTGCTCCGGTCAACATGCCGGTGGAGATAGTCGCGCCCGAACGAGAGAAGCCACGAAAGGGCAGGCAGAGGCCCTGGACGGCACCGATCCAACCAGCCTGACGCATGGTGACGCTGTCACCGTAGACCTGCTCGTGCGCGCCCATGCGCCGTTTTTCAATAAGGCCTGCGATGAGGATGAGGATGCCGGCTGCGGTGAGCGCGGGGGCTACCAGGTCGAGGCGGCCGAAGAGGGATTCGATCTCGCCTTTGGTCGCTCCGGCGAAGGCGGTCTTCTGGATGATCTCGATGATGGGGTAGCCGATGACGGCGGTCAGGATCGAGGCCCAGATGGCACGGATGGCGAAGCGCTTGAAGGCATCTGAGCTGGAAAAATAGGTCCGCTTCCACTGGCTCCAGAAGTAGACGATGACGGCGAACATGGTGCCGGTGTGCAGCATGACGAGCAGCAACGTCATGGGCGGCGAGGAGGGGTCGAGGCCCAGCAGCTTCTCCGCGACGACCACGTGGGCGGAGCTGGAGACGGGCAGAAGCTCGGCGAGACCCTGCACGATGGCAAGAATGATCACTTGAAAAATTGGCATAGACCCATCCTAAATGGCGCCTCGACGATACGGCAGTCGGCTGGCTACGAGAGCATCTTCTCGAACACCGCCCAGGTTTTAATTCGCTTGAAACCTTCGCGAAGATAGAATCGGTGCGCTCTCTCGCGAGAGATGCGAGAGGTGACACGAATTTTACTGACCCCCTGTTCCCTGCCCCATGACTCAACTTCGGCACAGAGCTGCTTGCCGATGCCCAGTCCGCGATGGGCTTCGCTGACGATGAGGCCGGTAATGAGTGCGAAGGATGGCGATTGCAGCTCCTGCATAAGGGTGGCTTCGATCCAGCCTACGATTTCGGTATCTTCCATACTCTTGAGGCAGGCGACAAATGCTGCGTGATCGGTGCGGCAAAACGTTTGTCCGATGCATTGGGCGATTGCCTCGCTGGACGCCTCATAACCCAGTTGTGCGCTGAGCTTTGAGATCGCTTCCGCATCTTCGAGCAAGACGGGACGCACAATGAGAGAGGGCGCTCGAGACGCGGTGCTAGAACGGCCCATCGGAAGATCGTTCATTTCTCCATCCTTTGCACGACGAAACAGCTGCTGAGGGAATTTCGGTAAGTTCCGATGTTTCGCACGAGAGGATAGTATCGTACGGTGGCAAAGGCCAATGATTCTAGGATGCGCTGTGGCCGGTGCACCGTAAGACACCCAGATAAGCGCTCCATGGTCCTACCGCGTCGCGGTATTGGTAGGCCATCACGCGCGAGAGTTGATGCAGATGGGTAAGATCGTGAACGGCCCAGGTCGCCAACAGTTCCGCCAAGGTCACAGAACCCAGCGCCGGATGCCTTCCTCGACGCGCCAGATCTTCAGCTTGCAAATTCAGCGCACCGAGCGTGGTCAGATTTACCTTACGCAGACGGGCGAATTCGTCCAGCAACTGTTCGAGTGACTGGCCCTGGCTGGCCTTCAACTGCGCAAACCGGTCAAAGGGATCGAATGGCCGCGTTTCACCGCTCTCCAACGTCATATGCACTCTGGGCATCCAGTCGGTACGTTCGGCGAAGACCAGATGACCCACAATATCGTAGGCACTCCAGGTGCCTTCTCCTTCGTTACATTGCACCCATATATCAGGCAGACCGCGCAACAGCGCATCGAGCGCGGCGGGAGTGCGGGTGAGGAGGGCGGTCGTCTCCGGCAGGTTGAATATATTCTGGTTTGCCATGGCTCCATAGATACATGGGCCGCGCTTCGAACTCAAGCGCGAAGATAAAATTTAAAACGAATGGCTCGATAAAGTCCTGCGCCCAGAGTATGGAGGATGCTCAATCGCGATCATCGCCGAAGATTGGGATGGATTGCTGTACCTTGTATGCAATCGCAGCGGCGCGTGCTGCATAGTCCGATTGCGGATACTTCTCTTTGAGTTCCTGGGCTAATCCGATGGCGCGCTGCCCAGCCTCCTGCGAGCGCTTGCGGTCGTCCTGCACGATGTACATGGTACTGGCCACGCCCTGCCGGTAGGTTGCGTTATAGAGAGCCTCCGCCGCCTTGGGGCCGTCGGAATATCTCTGTGCATATTTTTCGTAGAGGCCAGCCTCCATTTCTGGACACTTGGGCAAACCCTGCCAATCTCCGCAGAGCTTGTTATCGAGCAGATCGTAGGCGGCGAGGGCAGCGTATTTCGTGTCAGGGTACATCTTCATGACCTTCTTCATCTCGCCATCGTAGAGCTGGGGACGAAGGTAGGCCTCTTGCTCTTTAGCGCTGGGGAGCGTGCTGATGTCCTCCTTCTCCAATTGCCAGCGAATGTCGGCGGCGCGCCATGCCGCCGCGGGGGCGAAGGAAGACTGGGGAAAATAATCGGCAGCGCGTTCATAGAGCAGGTGCGCTGCCTGCGCGGCTCCTTTCGGTGCGTGGGGCTGCGCGGCCTCAGCCTCGAAATTTGCAGCGGCGCCGTAGAGAATGGCGTCGCCGCCGGGGGTCGATGGAGTGACGACGCCCTTGTCGCGAATCCAGCCTGACGCCGGCGTGACGGTGTCGTTGTCATCGGCGAATTCCGGCTGGTTCTCGTCGTTGGTGTCCTCGACGTCGGTGTTGGCGAAGACCTGAATCCAGGGACCGTTGCGCTGAACGATAACGACTTCGTGACCCGGAGTGACAACGGAAAGCTTTTGCGCGTCGGCGTCGGCAGTGACATATACGTTGGCCTGGTGCAGAACGGTGGCACGCGCGGCGCGGTCGTAACCGGATTTGTCCTTAGGCTTCTGAGCCGCAGCCATACCGGTTGTAGCCAACAAGGCTGCCGATAGCGAGACTATCAACCGCTGCCGAAGAGTTCGCTGCCGAGAGAGAGAACGCATAGACAATTATTAGACGCTCCATTCAGGATTGGGGGCCAGTACGCAATGATAACGGCTGATGGAAGGAAATACAGTTCAGGCAGTCGCTGATTCACGCGCTACGTGGACCCGGTTGCGGCCAGCATGTTTGGCGTCGTACAGGGCGCGATCAGCCAGGCGGACAAGATCCGTGGCGTCGCGGGCAGGAGCCGGATACATCGCTATGCCGATGGACACCGAGATCTGGCGCAGGGTCTCTCCCTTGGACCGCACGCGCAGCTTGACAACGGCCTGACGGATCAACTCCGCACGCTCAACCGCGGTCTCCTCGTCGGTCTCCGGGAGGATAATGATGAACTCCTCGCCGCCATAGCGGCAAACGACGTCTTCGCTGCGAACCGATTGCCGGAAGCACTCAGCGACCTCGCGGAGAACGGTGTCCCCGGCCTCGTGGCCGAAGGTATCGTTGAAGGCCTTGAAGTGATCGACGTCGATCATGAGGACGGCCAGAGGAGTTGTGCTTCGTAGAGCGCGATGCACCTCCCGCTCCAAAGCGATTGTCATGAAATGGCGATTGAAGAGCCGGGTGAGTCCGTCGCGAATGGATTGATTTTCAAGCTTCGCTCGCAGATTGAGACCGGCGATGGACATCGCGGCCAACTCTACCATCTCGTTGATCTGAAGGATACGACTGCGCGCAAGATCAGCGATCTCCTGCGTGGGAAAGGTGAGATAGACGAAGCCGAGGGTTTCACCCTGCGCGGCCAGGGGGATACAGCCATAGTTCTCGGGCGGCTCGCCGGCGAAATGACTACAGTTGATGGAGGAGTGACCGGGGGACCTCCAGCGCAGATGACCGGCGCGAAGTCCGCAGCATGCATCGGGAGAGAAGCCGTCCAAGAGCGACGAGGGGCTGTTCCACGTCGCGGCAATCTCTAACATGCTGCGCGAATTATTAATGATCAGCGTCGCACCGCTGCTTCCGGGAACAAGGGCCTGCAGATGGCGGCAGGTACAAGCCTGGGCCTCTGCCGCGGTCACACATAGGTGCAGCTCGTCGCGGGTGGCCTTTAGCAGGGCGGCCTCCGCTCCACGACGTTCGAGCGCTTCGATGGTGGCTTCGAGGCGATCGTTTGCGACGGACAACTGTTGTTCAAACGACCGGCGGCGTAAGGCATCCCGGATGAGAAACCCGAAGAGTACAACCAGCACGATCAGCAACAACCCAAGATAGCCGGCACCCGCGAGCAGACTTCGGAAGCCGCTGTCCTGCGATTCTGTGGAGCGTTCCCTGAGCAGGCCACGCTCTTCCTCCTGAATCAAACTAAGGACGTTACGGCAGGCTCGAATTTGTTCATCGGGAACAGCTCTCGACTGGCGTTCAGACACCACCGTGCGATCCAGTGTCTCAACGGAGTTCTGAAGATCTTGTACATGACGTTTTTGAGAGGCATTGTCCTGTAGTAAATTTTGCAGGGTCGAAACACCACTCTCCACAGCGGCTACGGATGCTTCGGACGCACGCAGATTATTTAAGTCTCCCGTCGCCTGATACAGCTGCATATTGGCGCTGAGCCGGTCGAGGCGCTGCGATTCTGTCTGGGTACTGCTGAGGATGGTTTGAGAGTGATCGAGCCAGTTACGGATCTCGATCAGGTGGCGCGTGTTCGAGTAAACGATCAAACCGCCGCCTGCCGTGAAGATGAACGCCCCGATCGCCGACAGCACCAGAAGAGGGATCACCTTGCTCGGTTTGAGAGGAAGGTGCCGAGAGGAGACAAGATCAGTCAATTTTTATTCCCTGACACGCATCTTCAATGTGACTCCCAGCCTACCCGGAATATCGCCCGAATACGCTGATACGAAAGTGGTAGTGCGACGGAGAGATTGCACCTCCATCGCTTTCAATGTCGCTCCAGCGCCCTTCTCAGCCCCGGTTCCAGATTTCCTCCACTCAATACAATGGCTATTTTGCGCACGCGCGGCAATTCGTGAGCATGGTAGAGAGCAGCGGCAAGAGCTACCGCTCCGCTGGGCTCGGGGACGAGTTTTGTGGCTGCCAGCATGGCGCTCATCGCCGACAGAATCTCAGCCTCGGTAACGGCTACAATTCCATCGACGTAGGCCATGACGTGCTCGAAGTTCAACACGCCGAGGCTCTGGGTACGGAGACCGTCTCCGATAGTTTGGGTCGTCTTTTCCGCAGGCCACTTAATCAATCGCCCAGCCTCGAAGCTCTCTTTTGCATCTGCCGCCAATTCCGGCTCTGCCCCCCAGACCTGCACAGCGGGCGCAGTCAGCGCTACGGCTGCACCGGTTCCACTCAGCAAGCCACCTCCGCTCACGGGTGTGAGGATCAGATCCACGCTGGGCAACTGCTCCAGAATCTCCATTGCGCAGGTTGCTTGCCCGGCAATGATCGCCGCATCGTCGTAAGGCGGAATCACGGAATAGCCGAATTGCCGGGCAAGCTCCTCGGCTTTGGCCTGGCGCTCTGAAGAGGATGGGCCTACGATGACAATCTCCGCACCAAGAGACTTTGTTGCCGCCATTTTGATTTCAGGAGTATTGTCCGGCATGACGATGATCGCCTTTGCGCCGAGGGCACGTGCAGCATAAGCAACGCCTTGGGCGTGATTTCCGCTGGAATAGGTGATGACCCCGCGCTGGAGCACCTCAGCCGATAGCTGCGCCACCATGTTGTAAGCTCCGCGCAACTTGAAGCTGCCGATCGGCTGCTCGCTCTCCGCTTTGATATAGATATCAAAGTCCGGCTCGGGCAGCTTCGCCATTCTCAGGCGGGCACGCTCCAGCCGGTAGAGTGGAGTCCGCACGGCCACTCCGGCAAGCCTCTTCTGCGCCGCGCGAATCTCATCAAGCGTTACCAGGTTGCTCATTCGCCTTCCTTAATCCTCAAAAGATACGGCCCAGCCCGAAGTACCACTTATAGTGTCCGCTACCCCCTATGCTGCCGCCGCCATAGATGGGACCGATCAGCGTCTTCATTACAACGATTGCTGTTCCATCGTTAGGTACGTCCGGCGTGCCCGAGTTACCGCCGCTAATCTTGCCTACCTCATAGAAGCCTCCAGCATAAATTGCATCGCCAAAGATGGGGTTCAGATGCGAGAGCCGAACGAGGTAGCCCGCTTGGCCGAGAAAATAGTCATCCCCCAGAAGCTCGTCGCGATCATAAGCGGTCAAGCGTAGAGGGCCTCCCAGAGAAAATCCTGCGAGCCCGAGGTTCGATGCGCCGAAGCTTGTGCCTCCGCTCGCGGTGCCAAAGATAATGCCGCGCTTGCCCGAAGGAATAAAGTGCTCCAAGGTCACGTCCAGCTGCGAAAGACCGTCACTCGAATTGGGGCGCTGGGTGTAATAACTGTAGTTGGACCGCACCTCAGAGCCCTTGGTTGGCAGCATGACCTCATCCTGACCGAGATATTGAAACCGTACCGAAGTAACCAGAGGAGTAATGTTGAACTCCTGTCCGATCGGGTTTCCGACGATGCGGCGTTCGCCGAACCACTGGTAGTCTTCGCCCGCTCGTAGCTCTGTCCTGGCGTTGAACTGGTAGCCTACGTCGGCGCCGACCCCATTTCTACGCTGCTTGAACTGCGCCAGTTGAGCGCTACCGGAGTAGTAGCCAATCTCCGAATGCGTCACATAGGTGTGGGGAGCGATGAACCACCGCGAGGCCAGCGTCAATGGCTTATAAAGCTCCGCATCAAAGCCCGCAACCTGCCCCACCATACCGTCGACGCGGAGCTCCGACCGAGGCCCTGCGATATCCAGAAACGTTGCCCTTGCTCCGAACCCAAGCTGAATATTGTTCGAGTCGTTGGAGGAAAGGGTCAACCCCAGATTTAGAAACGGTGGAGCATAGTCCTTGGTTCGGGGCCGGATCAACAATCCTGGCTTACCGTTTTCGTCAATCAGGTTGTAGTTGATGATCGAATAGTTCCCGGTCCCTTCAAGATCGGAGATACTCTGCTCAATCATCTTTGTATTGAGGGGCTTGCCAACAAACTTTTTGAACGATGCGGCGACTTCGGATTGTTGCGCCCCCTTCAGCCCGTAGACGTCTACGAATTGGGGCACGGGCACATGTGTCCGTCGGCGGGAGTCGCGATTGGCAAGATATGCCTTCCAGTCCGCATCGTCTAAAGCGTATTTTTCCAAAGCTGTAGCTTCCGCCTGTGCGGCCTTCTCGCCCTGGGGAATAATCTCTGCGCTCTTATCGAACTCGGTTGCACCGAACTTGCTGACATCCGCCTTGATCAGGACGGTGGCATTTTTCATGCTGGCCTGTTCATTCGCCGCCACCATGATCGACACGTTTCGGGCGGCAACGGCCAGCGGAGAATTCAGCGTCTCCGGCTTGACTGGCCCCGTATCCAGATACACCGCAATGACAATGTCAGCGCCCATGGCACGCGCCACGTCGACGGGAAGATTGTCGACGGCTGCTCCGTCGGAGTAGATCTCGTTGCCATGCTGTACGGGAGCAAACATACCGGGGATCGACATGGTCGCCCGCATGGCCTGTGCCAGCGAGCCATCCTCGAAGACATGCTTTGTGCCGGTCGTAAGCTCGGTCGCTACACAGCGGAAAGGGATGGGGAGATCGTCAAAACTTTTCAGGTCGTAGTAAGGCACCAGAGTACGGTCGAAGAGCAGCCCTACCGCTGCACCCGAGTTCAACCCCTTGGGCACGCCAATCCCATGCTTTAGCCCAAGCTCCAACCGGTTCGGATAGGCCAGCTTGTCTTCTTTCCTGCGATACCCCAACGACTGAAAGGGGACCTGGCCGCTTAGCACGCCGGGCCAATGGATGCGTCCTACGAATACCTTGATGTCGTCGGGACTGTTTCCCGCCGCATAGAGGCCGCCGACGAGCCCCCCCATACTTGTTCCGGCTACGTAATCCACTGGGATATGATGCGCTTCCAACCACTCGATCGCGCCGATATGGGCGAAGCCCAATGCTCCCCCGCCTTCGAGCACTAGCCCGATAGTGGGTCGCTTCGGCGGCACAATCTCCGGCTTCTGCGCAGCGATTACCGGAAACCCTGACAGAAGAGTAGCGCAGCCGAAACCAGCAATAATTCTCCAGAAAAGAGCGCTCTTTGCGAAAGAGATCATCTGCAGATAAATCTATCAGTAACCTCTCTTCCGATGGGCTGTCATAGATGTCTCCGGCAGTTACACTTTGTGTCCTCCAAAGAAGGACGGTTGCTTGTTCGCCTATTCCCTGCCGTATGATCTCACTTGAACGGAAGGGCCAAGACAGATGTGCTTTTCAGCCACGGCGAACTTCGCCGGCAGCGCCGTCCTGGGCACGATCGGAGTCGCTACCCTCGCCGAGGTGAAACACCGGCGTGCGCTTATGCTTGCAGCGATGCCTCTGCTGTTTGCCGCGCATCAGTTCATCGAGGGGTTCGTGTGGCTTGGGCTGGATAATATTCTGCCGTCGTATGTCGCCCACGATGCTGGAGCGGCTTTTGTGCTATACGCTCAGGGATTGCTGCCCTTTTTACTGCCCCTCAGCGTATATCTCATCGAGCCGACGCGAATCAAACAGCAGAGGATGTTCTGGTTTGTGCTGCTCGGCGGCGGCCTGACGCTGTACATCCTATGGGGACTTACGGCCTATCCTTTGCAGGTCTCAGCGCGCGACCACAGTATTGTCTACTTCAATCCTGTGACGACAACGACTGCAGTTGCTGTTCTCTATGTGATCGCAACCTGCGGTGCTCTGCTCTTTTCCGGGTTCCGCTATCTCATCGCACTGGGCGTCGCCAACATCATTGGGCTGCTGGTGGTGATGATCGTCATGCGCTACGCGTTTACTTCGATCTGGTGCGCCTATGCGGCCGTGATCAGCATTTTGATCTACTTTCACTTCCGACGCAGACGGCGCATGGCCCCCGTAATCTACGCAGCCACCGCCTGAGCTATATTGTGTTTTGCCTTCTGCGGTCGAAAGGGTTAAGCTCGCCTACTGTATCGCAGTTCCGGAGGATTCATGCACTCACGAGCACTCCTATTCGGCACGATCATTCTTTTCAGCTTATCGACAGCGTACCCGGCCGCTTCGCAGGACAGGCCGGACCGAGGCAACGCTCCACAGAAGAACACCGACAACAGGGGCGGTAACCATGGAAAGCCTAGCGGGCCACAGGCAAAGCCCAACCCGGGAGGCGGCAATGCGCGGCCGCAGCCGGGTCGTCCTCAACCTGGCCGTCCTAACCCTGGTGGTGGGAAACCACAGCCCAGTCGCCCACAGCCGAGCCGCCCCCAGCCTTCTCGTCCTAATCCTGGCCGTCCTCACAATGGACGACCAAGCCAAGGCCGTCCGCCGCAGTGGGGACACCGGCCGACGCAGCGGCCCTCCTATAGCTTCCGCAACAACGACCGTGCCTATCTCCACCGCTACTACCAGAGCCGTTTTGGCGCAATCAATCGCGCCAATCGACCGCGCTTTGTCATCGGCGGATTCTTCCCCTATGCCTACATCTCCTACATCCAGCCGCTGCCGCCGGATGTGTACGGCTATCTGCCCCCGCCACCGCCCGGATATGCGATGGGCTACTACCAGGGCTACGTGGTCGTCTACGATCCCATCACCTACTTCATTGCTAATGTCATCGACATCTTGCAGTGACAGACACAATCGCCCTCCTCAAAACAAAAGGCGCCCACAGAGGGCGCCTTTTTGCAGCTTTCAATGCAGAGATCAAATCTCCAGAATCACCGGCATAATCAACGGTCGCCGGCTGGTACTCTTCTGGATAAACCGCTTGAGGTCATTGCGAATCTTCTCTTTAATAACTCCATAGTCGGCCTTCTCTTCCGGACTGGAGTTGTCGAGCGTGCGCTGCACGATCTGCCGCGCCTCGGGAATCAATCCCTCCTCGGCCACAGCCATGCCTCGCATCACGATCTCGGGCGCATTCTCAAGCAGCCCGGTCCGTTTATTGATGGCAATGATCGGCAATACGATCCCATCTTCACTGAGGTGCTTGCGATCGCGAATGACGAGATCTCCCACCACATCGTTCGAAGCTCCGCCGGAATCAATGCAGACGCGACCCACAGTCACCTTGCCGGTCTTGGTGGCGGAGTTCTTATCCAATTCCAGAACATCGCCGTCCTCCAGCAAAATCGTCTTCTCCACGACGCCCATCGAGCTGGCGAGTTCGACGTGCCGCTTGAGGTGACGATAGTCGCCGTGCACGGGGATGAAGAACTTCGGGCGAACGAGGTTAATCATCAGTCGCAGCTCTTCCTGGCTGCCATGTCCGCTGACATGGATCAACCCTGAAGCACCGTCGTCGTAAATGACATTGGCGTCGCGACGTTCCAGATGGTCGATGACGCGGTAGATCGACTTCTCATTGCCGGGGATGACGCGCGAACTCATCAGAACGGTGTCGCCAGCGTCAATGTGCGCGAACTTATGGTTATTGACCGCGGCCCGGCTCAGCGCGCTCATAGGCTCGCCCTGCGTTCCGCTGATCATGATGCATAGCTTGTTGGCTGGATGGTCCTTGATGTGGCCGGGATTGATAATCAGTCCCTGCGGCAGATCGAGGTAGCCAAGGTCTTGCGCGATCTCGGTCGAGTTGTCGAGCGAGCGACCAATGATTGCCACCTTGCGCCCATGCTGATGCGCCAGCTCCATCGCCAGCCGAATCCGGTGGATCGACGACGAGAAACAACTAAAGAACAGTTTCTTCTTGGCCTGCCCGAAGATCTCATCCAATCGCGGACGCACCGCACGCTCACTCGGCGTATAGCCCGAGCGGTCGACGTTGGTGGAGTCCTGCAACAGCGCCAAAACGCCTTGCTTGCCCAGCTCCGCAAATGCATGGAGATCGAACGGCTTATTGTCCGGGGGCGAAAGGTCCACCTTGAAGTCGCCGGTGTGCAGAATAACGCCTACTGGCGTGTGAATGGCGAGAGCTACGCAGTCCACCAGCGAGTGGGTCACGCGAATGGGCATGATCGAGAACGGCCCCAGGGTAAAGCGACGGCCCGGCAGCATCTCGTTCAGGTCGGCATCATCCAACAAACGATGTTCTTCGAGCTTGCCTTCGACATAGGCCAGGGTGAACTCGGTTCCGTATACGGGAACATTCAATTCAGAGAGTATCCAGGGCAGACCGCCAATGTGGTCTTCGTGCCCGTGGGTCAAAAGGATGGCGCGGACTTTATCGCGGTTTTCAGTCAGATAACTGATGTCCGGAACAACGATGTCCACACCCAGCAACTCTTCTTCGGGAAACATCAGACCGGCGTCGATGACAATAATGTCATCCTGCCAGCGGAGAGCCATGCAGTTCATTCCGAACTCGCCCAGGCCCCCCAGCGGAATCATCTTCAATTTATCAAGTGTCATCAACCTTCAATCTTAGCATCGCGGCCAATATCGCTGTTTTGCGCAGTTCGTATCACGAAATCATCTCGGCCCCGCATCCAGATAGAATGCGAGGCCGAGGGTGAAGATAACTTGCATCGTTATTGACTTATTTCGCTGCAAGCGCGTCGCGGTGATTGCGCACGTAGTCGTGTGAGGTAAGGATATGAGCCTGCTGCTCGGCCAGAAGCTGGCGAATTGGCAAAGGCAGTTCCTGATTCAGAGCGTCGGCGTAGGCTTTCTTCGCCTCGTCTTCGCCCGTCTCAGCAGTCTCAAGCAATCCATGATCTCCACTGCCTAACTTTGCTTTGAGGTCACCCCACACACGGTGCAATGCTCCGGCGGTCGTGCCGTTCTCTTTAATGTCATGGACACCGTTCTGATGAAGCGCCTCTTCGAGGTCGCCGCGGAAACTCGCTCGTTTGAGTGACTCGGCAAGAAAGTAACGCTTAAGCGTCTCATCTTGCAGGTGCTCACCGAGATCGGCGAAGCCTTTCTGGCTGTCCTGAAGAGCGTTGATGACTAAGAGCAGAACACGCTGCATCTCGTGCTGCTTGCCGGAATCGCTTGACATAGTGTCCTCGTGGGTTGATGTTGTGGATCGGATCTTGATGAAAACGAGCTTCGGTTGAGGCAGGGTCCACCGGCTGAATGCGATTCTCCTTCACCGGCGGCAAACAGGAGAAATCGCGAAAATCCCGCTCCCCTGCCCACCGTTTGCTAAGGTCCGCCGGGCTGCTGCACCCAGCGGCGAGTATGCAGGAATAGATGCAGGGATGGGCTGTGGGTTTGCATCCAGGTACCCCGAGGGGAAGGTTTTCCAATTTTGTTCGCCACTTTGGGATAATCGGAGATGCTCTGGTGGTTCACGGCCTTGCAGACCGCCCGGTGTGCGAGACGCTGCGCCGGTGCAGGAGAGGTCGCGCGTAACCCCTGATGAAGACACTGAGACTAGTTTCGACTCCGACCCGCAATCGGCGGCTGAACGAGATTATCGGGCTGACCGTTCTGGTCGGCGCTGCGCTGCTTCTGCTCGCACTGGCAACCTATACTCCCTCCGACCCTTCATTCAATACCGTGGGCGCTTATACCATCGGACGCCCTGCGCATAACTGGACTGGCATCATCGGCGCTTATGTGGCCGATTCCCTGCTCCAGGCAATCGGCGTCGCAGCGTTCTTTCTGCCGCTCGTGCTGGGACGACTGGGACTGTGCTGGATGTGGTCGCGCCCGGCTGGCTCTCCGCTGGCAAAGAGCATTGGGCTGGGGCTGTGGGTGGTCTTTGGCCCGGCAGCGATTGCGTTGTTACCCGGACACATCCTCTGGCACCGGACGCTGCCCATCGAAGGAGTCAGTGGCAGGCTGCTCGCCGACGTAATGGTGCAATATCTCAACCTTCCGGGCGCCTGCATTGTGGTTGCACTGATGGTGGCGCTGTCGCTGTACCTCACCACCACCTTCACCTTCAACACCGCACACGAATGGAGCCTGATTCACTTCTCGTTTGCACAGTCCCTGTGGGAGCGGTGGGTGCGTTGGCGCAGCAACCGGAAGATCGCCAGCGTTGCGGCGGCGAAAGAAGCCTACGGCAACAAGCGCGAGCAAGCGGAGCTGAAGGCGCAGCGCGCCCGCGAACAGGCCGAGCGTAGGAACAACCGCCCTGAAAGCAACACGTTGCTTGGCAGCCTCTTCGGCTGGTGGGGCAGGAAGCGGACCGAGCCTCTCTCGGTTGCTCCTCAGGAGGAAGCAGTCACCGAACCGGCATCGATGTGGCAGGCCATGCCGCGAACTTTCGTGGATGCGGCTCCGGTGACGGCATTTAGCACGGCCGCAGCAGCGGCCGCCCCCTATGCGGACGTATTGGCAAAAGCAGCATCGTCTGGCCACGCTCTCGATGACGAATCAAACTTCCGGGACCGTGGGCCTGAAGCAGAACCGCGCGTTGCTCCCATTCGTGCGCTAAAAAGGGCTGAAGAGCCGAGGGCTGCGGCATTCACCCCGATTCCGGCCGCTCCCCATGGCAGCGTCGAGGATGACATCTCCTTCGGCAAGCGAGCCGATGCCGACATCAAGACGGTAACGATCGTGCCTAAGAGCGTTCGTGGTTACAAGCTGCCGCCCTCTTCCCTTCTGCATCGCAGCGAGGAGCAGGCCACGGTGCGCGAAGACGCTCTCCGCGAAGAAGCGCGCGTGCTGGTAGAGAAGTCCGCAGAGTTCGGCGTCAACGGGCAAGTCACTCAGATCAATCCGGGGCCCGTGGTCACGACGTTCGAGTTCCGCCCCGAAGCCGGAGTAAAAGTAGCTCGCATCACCGGGCTGGCCGACGACCTCTGCCTGGCCATGGCCGCCGAGTCCATCCTGATTGAGCGCATGGCAGGCAAAAGCACGGTCGGCATTCAGGTTCCGAACCATGAACGCGAAACAATCTGGCTGCGCGATGTGGTCGAATGCGAGAGCTTTGCGCAGAGTAAGAGCAAGCTGGTGATCGCGCTGGGCAAGGACATCAATGGCCGCATCGTCACTGCCGATCTGGCTTCCATGCCGCACGTGCTCATCGCAGGTTCGACAGGATCAGGTAAATCGGTAGCGATCAACGCGATGATTATGAGCGTGCTCTTCAAGAACACGCCGGAACAGGTGAGGATGATCCTCGTCGATCCGAAACGTGTTGAGCTTGGCATGTATGAGGGCATTCCGCACCTCTTCACGCCCATCATCACCGAGGCAAAACTGGCTGCGAATGCCCTGCGAAACGCCGTGCGCGAGATGGAGCGCCGGTTGAAGCTGCTTGCCGCCAACCATGTTCGCAACATCGACCAGTTCAATAAGCTCTTCGACCACGGCAGCGATTATCTGTTCGAGGACGTGAACCAGGAGCCGCTGCCCTACATCATCATCATTATCGACGAACTCGCCGACCTGATGATGCTCGACCGCTCGAACGTGGAAGAGTCCATTACGCGGCTGGCGCAGATGGCGCGCGCCGTTGGCATCCACCTCATCCTTGCCACGCAACGGCCTTCGGTCGATGTCATCACCGGATTGATCAAGGCGAACGTACCGACCCGTATGAGCTTCCGCCTGGCGACCAAGGTAGACTCGCGGACCATCATCGACTCCAACGGTGCCGAGAGCCTGTTGGGGCGCGGCGACATGCTGTATCTGCCGCCGGGAACAAGCCGCGTGCAGCGCGTCCACGCTCCCTTTGTTACCGAAAAAGAGATCTCCGCCGTGACCGCGTTCTGGAAGGCGCAGGGCGAGGCAGAGTATGTGCACGGCTTCCTCGAAGGACCAAAGGATGAAACGGGCAAGGACGGCGATGGCGGCGACAGTGAAAATGATGACCCCATGTACGACGATGCCGTGCGGTTGGTCTTCGAGTTTGGCAAGGCGAGCACTTCCCTGCTGCAACGGCGTCTGCGCATCGGCTACGGACGCGCCGCGCATCTGATCGACCTGATGCACAGCGATGGACTGGTTGGGCCTGCGGATGGCTCGAAGCCGAGGGAGATTCTGAAGTCACCGGACTGGGTCAGCGAAGTGGACACGGCGATTCGATAAGAATCGACCCCGTTACCGATGCACTTTCCGCGCTGAATGTAAGGCAACAACGGCAAGAACGCAGATGACGGCAAGCAACGCTATCCAGAGAAGATCGGGATAGCGCTCCGTGAGGGCGCGCGCGTCGGGCCGTGACCGGTAAGAGGGATTCAACTGCTCGGGGCCCAGCTGCGCGGAGTTGGCCCGAGTCATCGTCGAGAAGAGACGAGCATACTCGTATTGCGGTGCGTCCAGCCCGGCGTCCCCATAGAAGAGGGTGACAGGTTGCGCGGTTGGTGCGGAAAAACAAAGCTTGCGCTGGCGCATCTCCAATTGGACGGAGGTGATGGGAAGAGGCGCATCGTCACCGTTGTCAACAGCAACCTCCACCGTTGCAGGACCCTGCAGATTCGCTCCAAGAATCGCAGGGACGCTCAGTTGCTGCTGACGAACCTCGCGGCCAGCCTGAGTGAGATGCACGCGAAGAATCGTGCCATCGATGGTCTCCGCCGCAGACGTGGGGGTGCCCGCAGGACGATCGGAAATATGGACATCGCGGCTGAAATTAGACTTGAACCCTGGAGCGAGAGCGAAGCTGATTTGTTCAACAGGGATTCGCTCGCCCAACGTAAACGAAGCAACGCTCTGGCGTCCCTGCTGGGCGATGCCTGCAGTCCGAGCAGCAACAGTGTAGACAGACTGCGCCTCGCGGCTCGGCGGAACGGTAGCGCCTTTGACTATTGCTGCCGTCGCGGCAAAGCCGTGAGTGCCAGGTGCCGGCGAAACAGCAAGAACAATATGCAGATAGGGAAAACTGGATTCCTGAAGGTGGAGCGTAGTGCTGCGAGAGAGGTGCTGCGAAGTCAGATCAAAGAGCGTAAATTCACCGAGCTGAGTTGCCTTGACAGATTGAAGCGTATCGAGTCCAGTGACGGTAGCAGTTGCAAGATAGTCCTGCCCCGCCAAATCGAGGTTGACCTCTGTGTACGACCGGTCGGTCATCTCGAGATCGAAAACAATGCTGTGCCCGCGCATGCCGAGGTTCAAAACGCGCGCTGCCGTAGTGTCCGCCTGCACAGGCTCGCTCAGCGTAATGGCGTAAGGCAGCTCCTCAGCGCCTTGATAGAGGCGAACATCTTTGAGTGACGGGGCAGCGTGAGGAAACATCTGCGCGTCGATCACAGCGCATGTCTGCCCGGCCCCGGCAGGAACTGCGATCGTTCGCTGGTAGCGCGAGTACTGCGATGAATCGAGCGGAGCTTTGGGAGCCGGAGCCGCTGGCTGCCAAAAGATCAGAAGCGCCAGAAGAGCTGACTTCATTGCTCAACTCCTTTGCAATTCGGCTCGCTATCCCGCAAAGCCAGCCAGTCCTTCTGATAGGCAAAACTAACTGCCATAAGCAATGCCCCAAGACCGAGGAAGCTGACGACTCGATAGCCCTGGCTGAGGTTCCGCATGTCGTAAAGAAAAGTCTTGGCAATCGTAAATACAATCAGAAACAAGGCCTGCCAGCGAATGAAGGCGGTTCGCTTCCAGAAGCCGACAGCCAGCAGCACCGCCCCGTAAATCATAAGGAAAGCAGAGACCGCGAGCGCCTTTTGCAGCTCGGCGTCGGAGTGAGCCGCAGTTTGACCCCAAATCGTATCCAGTTCGCGAACACAGGCAACGACCGCGACAAGATTAAGCGCAATGATCGAAGCCCCTGTGATTTGCCGCCAGCGCGGACTCCCTTCGTCAGAATGACGCGCACGAAGAGAGATCCATGCGGAGCAGGCTAGGACCGCAATTCCAAAGAGGGCCGTCGCAAAACGGCCATTAAGAAAAGCCTCTTTGACTGGCTTGCCGAACCATACAGGCTGCAACATGAGACCGCAGAATCCCAAAAGGAGAGCGGCCACCGCAAGCGAACGAAGAATACGATGAGCACTGGCCGAAGCCGCATCTGTCGTTGCCGTCTCAAGCCGCGACGAGACCCACAACAGCGCAACGGCCTCCGCAAACCATCCCACGGTAATCCAGCGGCCACTCGCCTTCATAGGAATGGCGACCGTCAGAAACACGATGGCTAACGACAGATGAACGGCTGAGGCAATACTTCTCTGAGGCAATCGCAGCAGGACGAGATAGACGACTGCAAAGAACACCATCAACCACGGTAACCAGTCGTGATGCCCCGCGTTCTGTAACAGCGAGTAGAGCGCAAGCGACGCAAAGGTGGCATTGGCAAGAGGGAGAAAGATTTCGG
>NZ_DATKQC010000011.1:0-2695 GCF_035532915.1 Edaphobacter sp. | reverse complement strand
TGCAGTGCAGTTCTCGTTGACACTGTTTTCCACCGGTTGATATAGTTTGAGTTGGGAGCGAAGCGGCCTAGGACTCACGCGCTCCGTTTCCCAATCCAGGGTTCCTTTTCTTCCCCGGCTCAAAATCTCGATCATGCCTGTTTTCAGGTACCACCCAGGGAGTCGTTTCCTGACTTTCAGCTGATGGCACCACCGACAGCGTTTCGAGCGAATGGCGAGAGAGAAAAGCCCCCAGATTTCAGGTCCGGCTGAGATGCCATTTCGACAGCCAGTCGCCGCGGCGACCGCAGCCGGCTTGAATGGACGATCTTCGGTGTCCCCTGTGGAATCCGAGGTTTGCCCGATACGACGTGCCCGTCGCGCCGTATGAGTCCGGAGCCCCCTAAGTCTTATGATCGACGTCCTCAATCCCGAACACACTGCGAGCAAAACCCTGAACACTACATTGGAAGCCAACGAAGTCACAACCCTCGAGACGCAAAACGAAGCGCCGGAAACAAACCACCACATTTCTGCCGCGGCAGAAACCCAACCAGCCGAGCCCAATTCCCAGACATCTGAGCCGACGAGCCACGCCGAAGCCCCTGCGCCGGCGAGTGAGCCGCAAGCGGCTGCGCCCCAGGCTGCGGAAGCGCGCGAGGCCTCTTCCCATGAGGAAGAGATGGACTTTGGTGCATTGCTGGAGTCGTTTGAGCACGAGCAGGCGGCACAGGAAGCCGCGCAGGCCGTCGACGGCAATGTCGTGACTGGCACCGTGATCAAGCTGACCGACAAGCATGTCGTGGTCGACGTGGGTTTGAAATCCGAAGGCTTGATTCCGATCGAGCAGGTGCTGGACCACACTGGCCAGCCGAAACTGCAGGCGGGGCAGACGATCGAAGTGGTTGTCGAGCATGAGGAGCCATCTGGCGGCTACCTGCTGAGCTACGACAAGGCATTGCGCCACCGCGTGTGGGACACGATTGAGAAAGCTGCGAACGACAAGACTCCGGTGAGCGGGTTGGTTGTCAGCCGCGTCAAGGGCGGCCTGACAGTGGACATCGGCATCAAGGCATTTCTGCCGGGTTCGCAAGTCGAGATTCGGCCGGTGCGCAACCTGGAATCCTACATTGGCCAGACGATTGATGTTCGCGTCATCAAGTTGAACAAGAAGCGCGGCAACGTCGTGGTTTCCCGCAAAGAGTTGCTGGAGAACGAAGCCTCGCTGAAGCGGTCGTTGACGCTGGACCACCTGGAAGAAGGAACGATCCTGACCGGAACGGTGAAAAACCTGACTGAGTACGGAGCGTTCGTCGATCTGGGCGGCATCGATGGACTGCTGCACGTCACCGACATGTCCTGGGGACGGTTGACGCATCCTCGCGACCTGGTGAACGTCGGCGATGAGATTCAGGTGAAGGTGTTGAAATTCGATCGCGAGAAGCAGCGCATTTCGCTCGGATTCAAACAACTGACGCCGGATCCGTGGCTCGACGTTGCGGAACGCTATCCCATTGGCGCGCGTGTCCGCGGACGCATTTTGAGCGTGACAGATTATGGCGCGTTTGTGGAACTGGAACAAGGCATTGAAGGCCTGGTCCATGTGTCCGAAATGACCTGGTCCAAGCGCATGAAGCACCCGACCAAGCTGGTGAAGCCGGGCGACGAGATTGAGACCATCATTCTGAATGTGAATCCGGCGGATCGCCGAATTTCACTCGGCATGAAACAGTTGCTCGAGAATCCGTGGGAGCATCTTTCCGAGCGCTACACGACCGGAAGCGTCGTCGAAGGTCGCGTGCGGAACCTGACCGAGTTTGGCGCTTTCATTGAGATTGAAGATGGAATTGACGGCCTGGTCCACGTCAGCAATATGAGCTGGACCAAGCGCATCAAGCACCCGTCTGAAGTGGTGAAGAAGGGCGACAAGGTCAAGGCTGTTGTGCTGGGGATTGAGGCCGAACACCGCCGTCTGTCTCTCGGCATCAAGCAGCTGCAGCCGGACGTGTGGGAATCCTTTTTTGCACAACACCAGGTGAACGATGTGGTGCATGGCAAAGTTCTCCGCATGGCGCAGTTCGGCGCGTTCGTGGAGTTGGCGGACGGAGTTGAGGGACTCTGCCACGTATCCGAAGCCACCGACTTGCATGGTGTTCCTGTCAAGCTGGACGTCGGCCAGGAACATGACTTCAAGATCATCAAGATGAACGCGGAAGAAAAGAAGATCGGCTTGAGCCTTCGCGCCGTTGGCGATGAAGCGACACGGGCGGATGTGGAGCAATACAAGGCGCCACATGCGAAGGAGCATGGACACGGGCATTCGAATTCCGGCGGTCCGCGCGAATCTTCCTCTTCGCAGTCTTCCTCATCCACCACGCTGGGCGACCTGATCAACTGGAAGAAGCGCGAGCGCGAAGAATAATAATTGCACAAGAGTTGGAGAATGACAAAAGCGCTGAATGCCAAGGCATTCAGCGCTTTTGTTTGGATCGGCAATATCGACAAAAGAATGTGGCGTGGTTTTCCACGACTATTTCCACCCGGATTCAACGATGAGCAGCGTCTCTCTCCGAAAGTCCAACAACGATCTACCGCGCCAAGCTGACTTATTTGAGATATTGTTCCGGATCTACCATTTCCAGATCGGGGGAATCCTTCACAAAATTACGGAGGATCGCCGCGTGTCCCTGCCCGATAAAGATCACGACCCTGTCGT
>NZ_DATKQC010000010.1:0-12104 GCF_035532915.1 Edaphobacter sp. | reverse complement strand
CCGCTTCGAGGTCACGCATGTTCCGGCCTCCATCCGCGAGCGCGACCGCATTATCACCGGCCGTAACCGCCGCGAGCTCGCTCCCGTGCTCAAGCGTTACGAGCGCGTCTGCTTCACCCGCGAAGCTGTCCGCCCACTCGACAAGCCAGGCGCGGCCTTCGCCGCAATGCTCCATCCCGGCCACCCGCTTATGCTCGCAGTGAGCGACTTGATATTGGAACAGCACGGCAACCTCCTGCGTCAGGGCACTATCCTTGTGGACCCTGCCGACGATGGCGAAGAGCCGCATCTGCTTTTCTTGCTCACCCACGAGATCAAATCCGGCGATGACCAAGTGCTCTCCAAACGCCTCCAGTTTGTCCGTGTCGCGACTGATGGATCAGCAACCTTTGCGGGCTGGGCACCGCACCTTGACCTTGAAGCCCTCGCGCCTGCCGATCGTGCGCTGCTGAACGAAGTGCTTTCCGCGCCCTGGATTCGTGCCGACCAAGAGCAGCGGGCACTCGCCCTCGCCGCTGCCACGCTCGTCCCGGAACATTTTCGGGAAGTCGCGGAACGCCGCATAGCTCATGTGGACAAGACTCTTGCCGCCGTCCATGAACGGCTTACCAAGGAAATCGCCTTTTGGTCCGACCGTTGGATCAAGCTCAAAGAAGATCAGGAAGCCGGCAAGGACGTGCGGTTGAATGTTGAAAACGCTCGCCGTACCGTCTCAGATCTCGAAGGCCGCCTAGAAAACCGAAAGAAGGAACTCCTATCCATGCGCCACGTCACCTCCGCCACACCTGTGGCCCTCGGTGGCGCCCTGGTTGTTCCCATCGGCCTGCTCCATCGCTTGCGCGGGGAATCTCCTGCTGAGTACGGTTCCGCATTTTCCACCGACCCCGTCGCCCGCGCTCGCGTCGAAAAGCTCGCCATGGACGCTGTTCGCCATGCCGAGGAGACACGCGGTTGCCGCGTGGTAGATGTGTCCGCTCAGAAATGCGGCTGGGATATGACTTCCTATCCGCCAGCCGTGGACGGCAAGCAGCCCGAAGCCCGTCACATCGAAGTCAAAGGCCGCGTACAGGGCGCTGGCACAGTCACCATTACCCGCAACGAAATGCTCTACGCCCTCAACCAGGCCGACAAATTTGTCCTCGCCATTGTCCTCGTGGGCGAGAGCGACGCGGTGGACGGCCCCCATTATCTGCGCAACCCCTTCGAGTCCGAACCTGGCTGGGGCGTCTCGTCTGTGAACTACGATCTGAAGGCTCTGCTCGAAAAAGGAACACTCACATAGTGAGCTACCCCGTCAAATCGCCCCGCAAGCTCATCGAAGTCGCCCTGCCCCTCGATGCGATCAATGCGGCGTGCTCCCGCGAGAAATCCATCCGGCATGGTCACCCAAGTACGTTGCATCTCTGGTGGGCACGGCGACCGCTTGCGGCGGCGCGAGCGGTCATTTTCGCTCAACTCGTCAATGATCCCGGTTACCAGCAGGGTGGTGGCTTCAAATACGGTAAGAACAAGAAAGAGGCTGCCATTGAGAGAAAGCGGCTTTTCAAAATTATGGAAGAACTCGTCGTGTGGGAAAACACGACCAATGAGGAAGTGGTCGAACGGGCCCGCGCTGAGATCCGCCGCTCTTGGCGAGAAGTGTGCGAACTGAACAAGGACCATCCACTAGCAACCGAGCTTTTCGATCCCAATAAGCTGCCTCCTTTCCATGACCCGTTTGCCGGCGGGGGCGCAATCCCGCTGGAAGCGCAACGCCTACGTTTGGAAGCCTACGCCTCCGACCTCAATCCCGTGGCCGTGCTCATCAACAAAGCCATGATTGAAATTCCTCCCAAGTTCGCTGGACGCATCCCTTTGGGGCCCTTGCCACCGGGCGAGTTCGATGCACGGCTCGCTTCACCAAAGGTATGGCCCGGTGCGACCGGACTGGCGGAGGATGTTCGCCGCTATGGAGAATGGATGCGAACAGAGGCACACAAACGTGTCGGCCACTTTTATCCACCGATCGAGATCACGGCAGAGATGGCCCGCGAACGACCCGATCTCAAACCGCTCATGGACCAAAAGCTCACAGTGATCGCCTGGCTGTGGGCGCGGACGGTGAAAAGCCCGAATCCTGCCTTCCGTCATGTGGACGTGCCGCTTGCTTCTACTTTTATCTTATCGAGCACGGAGGGAAGAGAAGCCTATGTTCAGCCGGTTATTAAGGGCGATCACTATTCGTTTCGAGTGATAGCAGCGAAACCCCCGGTGGAAGCAAAGGATGGAACCAAGCTAGCTCGGGGATCTTTTAAGTGCCTCTTATCGAATACTCCTTTCCCCTATTCCTACATCGATGACGAAGCCAATGCAGGGCGGATGGGTGTGCGATTGATGGCCATCGTAGCGGAGGGGCTTCACGGCCGCGTATACCTTGGACCCACGACACCTATAGAGGCTATTGCCAAACAAACGGTGCCGCCATGGAAACCGGATACGCCCTCCCGTGGAACGTGGGCCAGCAATGCACAAGGTCGAATCTACGGGTTCAAGACATTTGGAGATTACTTCACTCCGCGCCAGCTCGTGACATTGACGGCGTTTAGTGACCTTGTGATCGAGGCGCGGGAAAGGATTCGCCAAGACGCGGTGACCGCTGGGATGCCCGATGATGAGAAGGGCCTTGACGTAGGCGGTAGCGGCGCGAGGGCTTATGCGGAGGCGGTTTGTGTGTATTTAGCGTTTACCATCTCGAAGGTCTCCAATATCGGCTCCTCTATGGCTTCTTGGATGAGCGACCGGGGTGCATTCCGGGAGACTTTTGCGCGGCAAGGAATAGCGATGGTTTGGGACTTTGCCGAAGCAAATCCATTTGCTGATGCTGGGGGAAGCTGGCGCACCGTGCTCGATAAGGTCGCAATGGCAATCGATTCATTCCCGGCATCCTGCTCAGCCGTTGTGTCTCAGGCTGATGCGGCAACTCAGGTGATTTCGTCCAACAAGATCGTCTCAACCGATCCGCCTTACTACGACAACATTGGATACGCAGACCTTTCGGATTTTTTCTACGTCTGGCTGCGGCGAGCCTTGAAGCCGGTATTCCCGGATCTCTTTGCAACAGTTGCGGTGCCAAAGGCTGAGGAGTTGGTCGCAATCCCTTATCGACATGGCAGCAAGGAGAAGGCTGAGGCTTTCTTCCTCAAGGGCATGACAAATGCGATGCATCGCTTGTCGGAGCAAGCGCACCCGGGATTCCCGGTCACTGTCTACTACGCATTCAAACAGTCAGAAACTGAGAGCGAAGGTGGCACCGCCAGCACGGGTTGGGAGACTTTCCTCGACGCCGTGATAAAGGCAGGATTTGCGCTGAACGGCACTTGGCCGATGCGGACGGAAGGGGCAGGACGAATTAATGCGACAGGTACTAATGCCCTTGCTTCGAGCATCGTCCTGGTCTGCCGCAAGCGCTCAGCTAATGCTGTTACTGTTTCCAGGCGCGAGTTTTTGCGCGAGTTGAATGCCGTGTTGCCTGAGGCGCTAGATGAAATGACCAAAGGCTCCGGCGACGACCGTTCACCTGTCGCCCCTGTCGATCTGTCACAGGCCATCATCGGTCCAGGTATGGCGGTGTATTCTAAATACGCTGCTGTATTGGAGGCCGACGGCTCGCCCATGAGTGTCCGAGTCGCCCTACAACTCATCAATCGGTTCCTAGCCGAAGACGATTTTGATCATGACACGCAGTTCTGTCTTCACTGGTTCGAGCAAAATGGATGGAAAGAGGGTCGCTTCGGAGATGCCGATACACTCGCCCGCGCCAAGGGCACAAGCGTCGAGGGTGTACGGCATGCCGGCGTTGTGGAATCTGGTGGTGGCGTGGTTCGCCTTCGCAAGTGGTCCGAATACCCCACCGGCTGGAACCCGCAGACCGACATTCGCGTGCCAGTGTGGGAGGCGCTGCATCAGTTCATCCGCACTCTGAAGAATGAAGGCGAAATCGGTGCGGGCCGACTCCTTGTGGCTATGAACGGCAAATCTGAAGCAATTCGCCAACTAGCCTATCGCCTTCACACGCTTTGCGAGCGTCAGAGTTGGTCCGAGGACGCGCGCGCTTACAACGAACTCATTACTTCTTGGAGTGGCATTGAAGCTGCTGCCAGTGCTGTGCCAACGGAGAAACCACAAGGCAGCCTTTTTGACTGACATGCCATTAGACTGGAGCACAAATCGATGAAACCGTGGCGCGAAATAGCAGTTCCCCATCCCGATGTGCTCGAAGGCACGTTCCTTCAATCGGAGTTCGCCGCGGACATTACTGCCGTGTACACCGGCAAGGCAACGCCTGAATACCAGGATGCAACCGCCTTTTTTCAGCGCACCTTCATCACCGAGGGCATGGGATTGTTGCTCACTTCCGTGGCCAGACGGCTGAACGGCCAAGGCGGCGACCCTGTAATTCAACTCCAAACAGCCTTCGGCGGGGGCAAGACGCATACGATGTTGGCGGTCTATCACCTAGCCACCCGCCAGTGCCCGCTCAAGGATCTGCCAGGCGTTCCCGATCTGCTCGATCACGCGGGCATCACGGACGTGCCAAAAGCCCGCGTAGTTGTGCTCGACGGCACGGCTCGCGCGCCCGGTCAGGCCTGGAAAGATGGCAAGCAAACCATCAACACGCTTTGGGGTGAACTCGCGTGGCAGCTCGGCGGTGACGAAGGCTATGAGCTGGTGAAAGATGCCGACACGACCGGCACATCACCCGGCAAGAACGTCCTGAAAACGTTGCTAGAGACGTATGCGCCGTGTGTGGTGCTAGTGGATGAGCTTGTGGCTTATATTCGCCAGTTTCCAAATGGCCAGACTTTGAGCGGCGGAAGCTACGACAGCAATCTGTCCTTTGTGCAGGCGCTGACCGAAGCAATCAAGCTGGTGCCGAACGCCATCCTGCTCGCGTCTTTACCGGAATCGGACATCGAAGCCGGGAGTAATCGCGGAATGACGGCGCTGCAAGCACTAGAGAAAACCTTCGGCCGGTTGCAGGCGCTATGGAAGCCTGTCGCAACGGAAGAGGCCTTCGAGATCGTCCGCCGTCGTCTCTTCGAACCGGTACGCGACGCCTCTGCGCGCGACGCGGTATGCCGAGCCTTTGCTGATGCGTATGTTAGCGAGGGCGCCAAGCTGCCGTCTGAGACGCAGGAAGCGCGGTATTTCAATCGTCTCGTGCAGGCCTATCCCATTCACCCGGAAGTTTTCGATCGCCTCTATGAGGACTGGACGACTCTCCAGACTTTCCAGCGCACTCGCGGCGTGCTGAAGCTGATGGCGAAGGTGATCTACCGGCTTTGGAAGGATCAAAATCAAGACCTAATGATTCTGCCTGGCAGCTTGCCGCTTTACGATGGCAATACCCGGAATGAGCTGACCTACTACCTTGCACCGGGTTGGGATGCAGTGCTGGAAAAGGATATCGACGGCGAACGCGCTGAGACCACGGAACTCGAAACGAAGGAGCCGCGTTTTGGTGCCATTAATGCAGCCTGCCGTGTGGCTCGTACAATTTTCCTAGGCAGTGCGCCATCTGCAGCCGTAACACAGAAGGGAGTTGTTCGCGGCCTGGATCGCGCCCGCGTGCTTCTAGGGTGTGTGCAGCCAGGACAAGCGTCTTCAACCTTCTCCGACGCACTCAACCGGTTGGCCGACCGGCTGCATTACCTGAACTCCTCTGGCGATAAGACTCAGGACACTACACGATTCTGGTTTGACACTCGCGCTAACTTGCGTCGGGAAATGGAAGATCGGAAGGGACGGTTCAACGACCAGAACGAGGTCCGTGGCAAGGTGGCCGATGTGCTGCGCAAGCTCATGCCCGGAGCCTCATTCTTTGAGGGTAGTCACATCTTCACGCCGCACGCGGACGTGCCCGATGACGGCGCACTGCGGTTAGTGATTTTGCCGCCGGAAAAGTTTTACAGCAAGCAGGAGATGCGCATAGCCTCCGAAGAGGTGCTGGAATTTGTGCGCAACCACGGCCCAAAGCCCCGATACCGTGGGAATAGACTCATTTTCATTGCTCCAGATCATGCCTCCTTGACCCGTGTGCGCGACTGTGTGCGCACCGCGCTTGCCTGGAACTCCATCGTTGCGGATGTTAAAGAAAAACGGTTGAACATCGACGGCCTCCAAGAGCAGCAGGCGAAGAAGGAACTCCAGTCCGCTGAAGACGTGCTGCCTCGGGTCGCGCGAGAGTGCTACAAGTGGCTCCTGTGCCCGGTGCAGGCGACGCCCGCGGATCGTCAACCTACCATCGAAGCATTCCCGCTGAATACTAGTGGCTCAGGGTTGGGCGCTGAAATCCAGCGGGTGTGTCACGACAATGAGTTGGTTATCAGCGCATGGTCTCCGATACATTTGCGCGACACGCTGAAAAAGCTCTACTGGAAAGATGGCAAGGACGCGGTGGGTGCAATGGCCTACTGGGAAGACATGCAGCGCTACCTCTACCTGCCGCGTCTCAATAGCCGCAACGTGCTGGAACAGGCCATCATTAAGGGCGCGGGGAGTAAGGATTTTTTCGGCACTGCATACGGGCAGACCGGCGATGTATTTGAGGGATTCAAATTCGGTGACGCCAATGTCCAATTCGACGACACGCTGCTGCTGATCGAGCCAGAAGTTGCGAAGCGATATGAAACTAACTTGCCCGCAGACCTGAAACCAAATTCTGGGGTCGCTCCGCCGCCGACAGGAGCTCCTGATGACCGGTCTACGCCCTTGCAACCCCCAACCGTTGGAGCAAGCTCCGTTCCTGCTGCTCGCACAGGCAAAGCGAAGTCTTTCTATGGCTCTGTGGAGGTGAACCCGGCAACGGCGAAGATGCGGCTAGTGCAACTGGCAGAAGAAATTATTAGCAACCTTGCTTCTGATCCCCAAGCCGAACTCAAGATCACGGTGGAAATCACTGCCGATTTTCCGAACGGTGCCACGGACCAGATCAAGCGCACGGTGTCAGAGAATGCAAAGAGCCTTGGATTCAAAACCTCGACATGGGAGTGAGGGACTCATCTCGTTGGACTCGTCGGGTCGTCGGTGCTCCCGAGATGTCGTTCAAACGGTCACGGAGAACAGCTGAACACCGAAATTCACAACCAATACGGCCTCGAAATGGAATAGCGGATATGATGTGTCCTGCTGCGGCAATCCCAGAGCTGGCCAACAAGACGAGACCGCCATCGGCGCGGATTCTGAAAATTGCCAGATCCAAGATTCCTTTGCTCGGCTTCGTACGCTGCTCCTTTCGCAACAAGCGTCACCGTGTTATCTTTTTTCTGCATTGATCGAGAGGACCCAAATGAATGAACAAGAGCAAAAGAAGATTTATCACTTTTTCGTAGATGCCAAGCGCTACGAGACAGACAAGTCTTCTCTGACAGGAGCCGAAATCAAGGCGATAGCGTCGATTACCCCAACCTATCAACTGTTCCTTGAAGAGGAGGGGGACACGCCGGACAAGCCGATATCGGATAGTGAGGCCGTCCACCTCAAGGAGGGGGAGCACACTAGGCACTTCTATGCGGTACCACCGGCGACCTTTGGGACTCGATGACTCCGGTCGAGCAGCAGATGCAGGTGCTTCAGACCATTTGTCCAGGCGCTTCATTGACGCGACTGGCAAGCGGCGCGCACCTGGTCACGATCCCTGATGTTAGGATGCCTCCGGGCTGGAATCAGGAATCTGTGACGGTCCTTTTCGTCGCCCCGCCCGGTTACCCTGCTGCGCAGCCGGACTGCTTTTGGGTGGAACCCAAGGGCGTGCGGCTCGCAAATGGCGCGACGCCGCAAGGCACCAACGACTCCAACCCGATCCCCGAAATCGGCCCGCGCGGCACATGGTTTTCCTGGCACCTTCAACATTGGAATCCGAATAACGACTCGTTGGTGACGTACTTCAAAGTCATCATGGGGCGACTTAGGTCGCTTCAATGATAGAACTCGTGCTTGCTGAGGAAGATGGCGCTGCCATCCGAGCCGAGTTGATAGGCGGAGAAACTGAGAAGTGCGCCATTCTCTACGCTAGCCAAACAGTCCGCACGGACGGCGTGGTGAGGCTCCTCGTACGAGAAGTTCAGTTCCCAGCGTCGACTGACTACACACGAAGAGGCCTATTAGAGGCGGAGTTGAATCCCGAGTTTGTTGCGCGGGTGACTAAGCGCGCGCGTCGTGAAGCCTGCTCCCTCGTTTTCGCGCATAGCCATCCAGGTCCCGAAGCTCCTCTCTTTTCGCTAGTGGATTCAGAAGGTGAGGAGCACCTTTCCGCATTCCTTGCGCGCCGTCATCCAAACCTCATACATGCGGCTCTTGTTATGAGCGCCGGAGGTTTGCGCGCTCGCCGCCTCGGCGGGGACGAAGATATTCGTATTGTCTCGATCGGCACGACCCGCGAAGTGATTTTCGATCCATTGGCTCCTGTGGCGTCTGTTTCCGAGAAGTTCGACCGTCAAATACGCGCCTTCGGTTCGGCCGGACAAGAGGCGCTCCAGCGTCTGCGAATCGCAATTGTCGGATTAGGGGGTACCGGGTCGCTCATCGCGCAGCAGCTTGTACATCTTGGCGTGCGAGACTTCATTCTTGTGGACCCAGACGTTATAGAGGCGACGAACCTGAACCGAGTTGCTAACGCTACGGCAAATGATATAGGTCATCAGAAAGTTGACATCGCAGCCCGATACATTCAAAGCATCGCGAAAGATGCGACCGTCGCTTGCGTTAAGGGCGATGTTATTGAGAGTAAAACCGCGCGAGAGTTGTTGAACGCAGACATCATCTTCGGCTGCACTGATTCTCATGGAAGTCGCGCTGTTCTACAGCAAGTTTCGTACCAGTACATGATCCCGTGCATCGACATGGGCGTGACCATCGCAGTCACCGAGGGTCGTATTACGCATATCTACGGTCGCGTCCAACTGCTGGCTCCCGGTCTTGCATGCTTTGCGTGTGATGGTTTGCTGGACGCAAATGAGGTTCGCCGGGACATGATGACCGCGTTCGAGCGCCAAGCCGATCCCTACATTCAGGGCCAGCGTGAGCCTGCGCCTGCCGTTATGTCCCTGAATGGCACTGTTGCTTCGCTTGCAATCACAATGATGCTTTCCGTGGTCACAGGCATCCCTGCGAAAGCGCGCCACGTCCTCTATAACGCCATGGCATCAACCTTGCGAACTGTCCGTGCGCACCCCAGGGCCGACTGTTACATCTGCTCTCGATCTGGTTCCTTCGCGCGCGCTGACTCCTGGCCACTCTTCGCACGAGAGGCTTAAAGATGCCCATCGAGTTAAACCGTCTGCGTGGGAGAAAGCAGGTCGCGTGGTTTGGGACCACACCTCCACATGATGGCAGGCGCGTGTTTGAAGAACGCGAATACTTAGTTACGTCGTGCACTGACGTTGATCTGCAAGAACCCGCATATCTCGCAGGACTTTCCGCAGTCGTCTTCACACAGAGCGTGGAGAAACCTTTACAAATCGCGAAAGATTTGGAGCAACATGCACAACGGCTGCTCAACTACGACTGCCGAATAATTCTGCGGTCAGCGCAGAGCGGACTGCCTATCCTTACCAATCTGATCGATCTTCTTAGGCTCCCAACAGGGGGGCTGCCTCCTCATGAGGCTGAGAAGCTAAGCAAGTGGCAGAATCCAAAGAACGGTGATCCCCCACTTCCCCACGCGCGATACTTCGATGAGAGCGTCCTATGGAGCAATGTCGCCAATTTTGTCTCGGATGGTCAACCAGGTGCCGCCCCAAATCGGGCATTGAACATCACTATCGAGGACCGAGTGGACAGCCAAGGCAAGAAGCACAAATCGTTTCTGACAGAGCAGTCCACGCTACTACTCCAGCGTGCATTCGCGGACTGCAAAGATATTCACCTCGTACCCATGCCTGACGGCCATTCTGGCGTCGCTGTATATCGCGCCTGTGCGGAACTAGCGGGGGGATTGCATGGACAATGGCCACAACCTCATTTCGTCAAAATTGGGAAACGCGGGAAAATCTTTGCTGAGTACAAGATCTACGAGGAGAATGTTGACCCATATGTTCCGTTCCATCTTGGCCCCCATTTGGTTCGCGAACGCTGTTGCCTTGGCGCAAACGAGGGAGTGATCGTCGGTGACTATGTCGAGGAATCGGAAAGCCTCCGTAATTGTGCCTTCGACGGGCGGTCCGCGTCTGCTATTGCGTGCCTGTTTGATCGAACACTGCTTGGATGGCATCGCCAGGCACACAAAGTTTGGACGCCGCTCTCTGCGGGACTTCTCCGCCACTTTCCGCGCAGAATCGATGGCCAACGTTTTAAGAGAGCACAACAATTGGGTGCGACCCGCAACCTTCAGCAACTGCGTTCATTGTTCGAACTCTGCGTCTCAATGCCCGTGCTGGTAGGACCGATCCACGGCGACCTACACGCCGCCAATGTCCGTGTCCGCGCTACTGACGCAATAGTGATCGACTTCTTTGCGCACCGCAGCAACTACCCGCTTCTTTACGATGCCGCCACTCTCGAAGCCAGTCTATTAGTGGAAGGATTCGCCAATGACGATAGAAATGCACAAGAGTGGTTGGACTCTTTAGCACCTCTCTACGATTACCGTCCATTGGACGCTGCGGTGACGCAAGCCAATCCGAAAAATCGTTCGTTCTGGTTCCACGCGTGCGTCCAACAAATCCGGCGCTATGCCCGTCAATGGGAATGCGGTCGGGATCAATACGCGGGCGCATTGGCCCTTGCACTTCTCATAAAGACCAGTAAGGACCCATCTGCCCCTGAAACTGAAGCGTCCCGCCGTGCAGCCGCATATGTACTGGCCGAACGTGTGCTTTCCAAGACTTTCGGGGTTCAGTCGGCTCCTATCGCGCCGGCCGTGGCATCATGACGGGCGCGAGGTTATTACGGCTCCAAGGAACCGTGTCAACACGAGGTGAGGCATCGGCTCATCTGAAGTCGCCGGGTGATGCAGTGCTTATCGAGCGAGGAAGACCCCGGTTGCTCCTGCTCTCGTGTCCATGTGGATGTGGAGAGCATTTTCCAATCAACCTCGACTCGCGCGCTGGACCGGCCTGGAGACTCTACGGGAATCGGAACACGGGCCTTAGTCTTTACCCGTCCGTCTGGAGGGAAAGCGGCTGCGGGAGTCACTTCGTAATCTGGCGCGACAAGATATTTCTGTTCGGTCCGTACGAGGAGGATCTCGAGACATCGCCACAAGCGGACGAAACCGCCCAGCTAATAGATGTTGTGCACGAACGGCTATCCAAACAGCAACTGATCCTCTTCTCCGAAGTTGCTGACGCTCTGGACGCCATACCGTGGGATGTGCTGAGCGCGTGTCGCCGACTGGTTCGGATGGGACGCGCGCGTGAGGGAAAAGGCAAACAGCGCGGCTGGTTCGGTCGCGTATGACGCATGTGCGAGTGCATCGCATCTTCCGCGTTCCCGGCCGTCTGCCATCGCCACCGTCCTAGCGCCGTCTGTTTCCGCTCGCCATCGTGACAGTCTCGGGCATCCCCTCCAATACCGGCACGAAGAAGCTGGTTGCTCAGTAAGGCTAACATCGATTAGCAAAGTGAGGATTCTGCGGCCGAAAGAAGAGTCCCTTACCTTCGGAGATTTCTTGCGGGGTTAGCGGGTCCAAACTAGGTTCTTGACAATTCGCTTTTTGTTCGCCTATACTATCTGAATCGGCGTTCGCAGAAAGAAGGAGCCGCCGTAACACGGATATGACTTGCCACCCATTCTCCGCAGGCACCTTTCTTCAGTCCCCCAACAAAGGATCGCTCTGCGCAACGAGGCTTCCACGCCCGAGCCATCGCCGCGTCAAGAAACGTACTTTCCCTTCAACGAGCAAACGAGAGCGCAGTAGACAAGCTCGATTCGAGTCGTCCTGAACCAGAATTGTTGGCGCTCTTCCGCAGACCCGTCAGCCGAACTTTTCGGCTCGATTTTAGGAGTTGCTATCATGCGAGAGAATCTTCAGTGCAATTGCCATATTTGCAAGATCGAGAGACATCTTGTCATTTCACTGAGCGAGTCACATTGCTCAGATGAATTCTTAAGACTTGCACAAGCCG
>NZ_DATKQC010000009.1:0-10092 GCF_035532915.1 Edaphobacter sp. | reverse complement strand
ATATGCCAGCTCCTCATCGCCTGAATCCTCCGACCGCTCCACATGCAAGCTACCGATCTCCAACCCCTTCAGATCGCCGAGCAACTGCTGATACTCCGCCAGGCTCAACTCCATCTGACCCGCAATCTCCTGCTCGGATGGTGCGCGTCCCACTCTTTGCGTGACCGAGCGAATCGCCTCTTCCACTGCTCTGCCTTTTCTCCGCAGTTCTCTCGGGCTCCAATCCAGCGTTCGCAGCGAGTCGAGGATGGCGCCGCGAATCCTGAACTGCGCGTAGCTTTTGAACTGCACCTTTTTGTTGTGATCGAACTTGGAGAAGGCATCGATGAGGCCCACCACGCCGGCGGAGATAAGATCGTCCAGCTCCACATGCTGCGGCAGGCGCTCGTGAATGCGCCGCGCCAGATATCGCACTGTCGGAAGATGCTCCATCAGCATCAGATCGCGATCCACTCCAGTCTCGCCTTCGCCTTCACCCACAGACTGATCCTTGGCCGTGAATGGAATAAAGAACGCCGCATCTGTGATTGCCTTATCGCAGAGCAGTGCTCCTTTTGACACTCCATGCAACACCTCTACCGGAACCGAACTCCCTATGCTCATCACTTCCTCCGTATCCTTCTCTGCCTTCCGTGCTTTCATCTCTCGTCACCCGAACTTCATACGTCCTTAGCCGACGGTTCCCATACTTCGCACACGAATCTCGCTGGGTATCTCGACCGGAGCCAGTACTGTCACCTTTGGTAGAAACGGCTCCAGCCAACGCCGCACATGATAGCGGGCTGGACTTGGACATAAGAGCACGGGAAGTGCCGAGGTCGAGGCGCCTCCGGTTAGGCGTTTCACAGATTCCACCAGCCGTCGCATAAAGTCTGCGGGCATGTTTCCTGTTCGCGCACCATCTCCCAGCAACAGAGCGCTCTTCGCGTCGAACGTGTTCAGCAGATCCGTTTCAAGGCCAGGTTCCAGCATCAACACGCGCAGGCTGCCCTCTCCATCGAGCAGGGGATGTACGAGACTTCGCCCGAGCGACTGGCGTACGGTCTCCACCAGATGAACGATGTTCTTCGACGTCTGTGCCGCTTCTACGAGGTACTCAAGAATTGCTCCAATATCGCGGATCGAAACCTGCTCGCGCAGCAACTGCTGTAACACTCGTTGGACCTCGCCCAGCGTCATCAGCTTCGGCACCAGTTCTTCTACTAGCTTGGGATAGCTCTCGTTCATACTGTCGAGCAGGCGCTTGACCTCCTGTCGTCCCAGCAGCTCGTGCGCGTAGCGGCGAATCAACTCTCCCAGATGGGTGCCGATCACTGTCGTCTGATCGACAACCGAATATCCTGCTGCGAGCGCCTGCTCCTCCAATCCAGGCTGAATCCATCGCGCCATGACTCCAAAGGCAGGCTCTCGCGTCTCTACACCTGGCAGCGCGCGTGCTTTCGGGTCTGCATTTACCGCAAGGAGGCAGTTCTGTTCCGTCTGCCACCGCGCTATCTCGATGCCGCGCAGACTCACCACATACTCACGCGGCTTGAGACGAAGATTGTCCGTAATGTGTATCGGGGGAACGATAAATCCGAGCTCGGTCGCAAGATGTCGTCGCAACGCTCTCACCCGGTTCAGCATCTGGCCGCCCTGCTTCTCATCCACCAGTGGAATAAGCTGGAAGCCAATCTCGAGCGTGAGCTCATCCATCTTCAGCAACGATGCCAGGTTTTCGCCCTTGGTCGCATCGGCAGCCTTCCCCTTGTCCTTGGCAGTTCCCGCTTCCTCAGCGGCTTCTTCTGCGAGCAGGGATTCGTCACTCTTCGCCTCCGGCAGCTTGCGTGCAATCAGGGCAACACCGACTGCCATCAGCACAAACGACAACTTCGGCAGGCCCGGGATGAGAGCCAACGCAAGCAACACGCCGCAGGCAATCCAAAGCGTATTTCTCTTGCGAAGCAACTGCGTTCCCAGCTCTGTATCCAGTGACCCCGACGACGACGCACGCGTCAATACGATGCCGCCTGCGATCGATACCAGCAGACTCGGAATCATGGTCACAAGACCATCACCTACCGTAAGAATCGTGTAAGTCTTAACTGCGGTTGACAGATCGGCGCCCTGCTGCAGCACTCCAATCAACAACCCTGCGATGATATTGATCGCGGTAATCAGGATGGTCGCCATCGAATCGCGCTGATTGAACCTCGCGGCACCGTCCATCGCTCCATAAAACTCCGCCTCGCGCGCAATCGCCTGCCGCCGTTTCCTGGCACCCTGTTCGTCGATGAGTCCAGCATTCATATCGGCATCGATTGCCATCTGCTTGCCCGGGAGCGCATCCAGCGTGAACCGAGCGGTGACCTCGGCGGTTCGGACCGCGCCATGGCTGACCACGAGAAACTGGATTGCGATGAGAGCAAGAAACAATACGAAGCCAACGACATAATTTCCGCCGACGACAAACTGTCCAAAGGCCTCAATTACCGCACCGGCGGCGTGCGTCCCCTCATGTCCGTGTAACAGAATTCTTCGGCTGGATGCGAGGTTCAATGACAGCCGGAACATCGTCAACAGCAGAAGCAACGTAGGAAACACGGAGAAGTCCACCGCGCGCCGCACCTGGACCGCCGTCAGAAACACAATTACCGATGCCGTGATCGACGCCGCCAGCAATAGGTCCAACACAAAGCTCGGCACCGGAATCAACATGACGAACACCATGCTGATCGCCGCCACCGGCAGCAGCAGCGGCCGCATCTTCGATGCTTCCCACGTACCGCTTTTCTTCGTCAAGGCTTCACTCACATCCCACCTCCATAGCCGCGCAATCCAATCAAGCCAGCCGCTACAGGACGCCGTGCAGCTTCCTGTGCTTGTTGCTTCTGACGATCACGCCTTAGCCGCTCTTCTACTTTTTGGCGATACAGGTATGCCAGAATCCCGGCCACCGCCGCATACAACTCAAATGGAATCGATTGCCCCGGCTCGACCGTTCGATAGAGACTTCGTGCCAGCGGAGGGTTTTCAATGATCGGAATGCCCGCCCATCGGGCCTCTTCGCGAATTTCCGCAGCAAGCAGATCTCTTCCCTTCGCCAACACGGTGGGCGCCTGCATGGTCTCGAAACTAAACTCCAACGCCACCGCATAGTGAGTTGGGTTCGTGATGACGACAGTGGCACGGGACATGTCGGCTTTGACTTTGCGCTTGCGCATCGCCCGCTGTATCTGCCTCACCCTGCCCTTGACCTGTGGATTCCCCATCGCATCCTTCATCTCTTCACGCAGTTCCTGCTTGCTCATCTTGAGCCGCTCATTCCAGCTTCTCCACTCGATCGCATAGTCCAGTCCAGACCACGCGAGCGTGATCCAGGCCGCGTCCAATGCAAGGCTGTATGCCGTGGAAAAGGTCGAGGACAAACGCAGCAGGCTCATCACCGGCATTGGCAGCATCAAGGTCTTCAGTGCGCCCCAGCCGAGCACCACCATGGCAGCGGCAGGCACCAGCGACTTCACAACCCGCGTCGCAGACTGCAAGCTGAATAAATGCCCCAGATTCGTAACTGGGTTGAGTTTTGTAAACTTCGGCTCAATTGCGCTGGGGTGGATCTCCACCCCTCCCACCTGCGCTACTCCGGCAATCAAAGCTCCGGCAAAGCTCGCAGCCAGCACCAGACCTACGGGCAGGAGCGCTGGCTCAAGCATCTGCCGAATGGCCTCGTTCCATCGCTGCTCGCCGTTCACTTCCCCAACCGCCGCGGAGCGGATGCTCTCCGCATATACCTTGCCCCAGCCTGCTACAAACCCATGCGCGGTCGCTCCAAGCATGAGCACGCCGCCAAGCATAGCAATCGCCGAAAGGAGCTCGCGGCTGCGAACGCTATCTCCCTGCTCTTTCGCTTTCTTCTTTCGCTGCGGGGTGGCTTGCTCTGTTCCTTTTTCGCTCATAGGCTTGTCATCAACCTTCCTGCCGCATCGAGTAGCGCAATAAAGTGGCGCTCGATCCATCCCGGCCATACGGCCAGACTCCCGATCAGTACGGCATAGGAGACCATCGTTTTAAGCGGAATACTCATCACCATCGCCGGAAGCTGAGGCGACAGTCGTCCCACAAGCGATATGGTCACTTCGACAGCAAGCGAAGCTGCAATGACCGGCGCTGCCAGTTGCAGCCCGGCCAGAAAGATGCCACCAGCCATCATGGCTAATGCCGCTCCGGTCTTTGCTTCAATGACTCCCTGCCCCACCGGTACCGTGCGAAAGCTTCGCACCACTGCGGCAAGCAAACTGCGGTCCAGGCCGGCGCCAATAATCACAAGGATCCCAAGCCAACTGAGCATCTGCCCCAGGACAGGCGTTTCGATCATCGAGTTCGGGTCCATCAAGTTGACCAACGAAAAACTGAACTGCATTCCCAACAGCATGCCGGCAAACATCAGGGCTTCATTAAGCAACATCAAGGAAAGACCGAAGACCAGCCCCACGCCCAGTTCGCTTAGGACGGAATGCGCATCGAGCGTAATCTTCAGATTCGGGATCGCGGCCACGGCCGGCGTCAGCAGCACCGTCATTGCAATCACAAATCCTGCCTTGATGCGCGGCGCGATGGCCGCCGAAGAAAACAGCGGGGCAAACACCATTAATCCGCTGAGCCGGATCATGACCAGCATCCCCGCAATGAGGTACTGTGGGGCGTCGAGGACTAACGGGCTTGTCTCAAGATTCATGCTTTCTCTATCCCAGATACTTGTGAAAGTCTGTGAACATTCGCACAGTGAAGCTCACCAGTCGATGCACCATCCAAGGCAAGGTCGCCATCGTCACGAGGAAGACAGTGACTAACCGGGGAACGATGGTCAGGGTCTGCTCCTGCACACTGGTCAGGGTCTGCAGAAGGCTGACCACAAGGCTCACCAGGCACGCAGCCACCAGCAAAGGCGCGCTCAACACCATCGCCTCCATCAGCACTCTTCTCATCATCTCTACGGTCTGGTCAGGTCCCATCGTCGCCTCTTGCCAAGTCTCGAAGCTCAAAAACTTTTAATCAGCTGATGGGCAAGCAGGTTCCATCCATCAACCATCACGAACAGCAAAATTTTCAATGGCGTAGAGATCACAACAGGTGGCAATTGCATCATGCCCACAGATGTGGTGACACTTGCGACCACTAGATCTACGAGAAGAAAAGGAAGGAACAACACAGCACCAATTTGAAAGCCCGCTTTCAGCTCGCTGAGAATATAGGCAGGCACAACGACCTGAATGGGAAGATCGGCCCTTGACTGGGGCCGGGTTCCAATCCCCGCCGCCGCGAAGACTTCCAAGTCCTTCTCGCGCGCGTATCGCAGCATGTATTCCTTGACCGGAGCAAGGCCGCGGTCCATCGCCTCTGTGCCGGAGATAGTTCCCTGCTGATAAGGAACGACAGCTACTTGTTCCACCTTCAATAAAACTGGCTGCATCAGAAACCAGGTCATCATCAACGCAAGCCCCATCAAGATCTGGTTGGAGGGCGCGGTCTGCGTTCCCAATGCCTGCCGCAGAAAATGAAAGACTACAAGCAGGCGCACCATCGGAGTGATTGAGAGGAGAAGCGCCGGCAATAAGGTCAAAAGCGTGAGCCCTAAGACAATGGACCATGGCACGCTTCTATTTGCTGCAATGGCCTTGGAGATGGAGTCATCGCCGTTACCGACGCTCGATCTCTTCTCCACCTCTTTGCCCGCGCCCGTAGTGAAGGCAACGCGCCTCTGCGCAGCCTTCACTCGCTTTGGCGCATGATTCACCCAAAATGATTCCGGCGCCACAATCATGCCGGCCATTGGAGCGCTGCTAAGGCGCTGCGCATGCAGCGCGGGCGTAATCACGCTCAGAATCGCGAATAACAAACAAAACTTATTGATTCCACGCGCTAAAGGCATCACCCATCCACCTTCACCGTGGCATCCCGGGAGTGCTCCCCCTGAACCCTCACGATTGACTCGATTCCCTCGAAACTGCCCCCCACCAGGAACAGCTCCCCTGCGCAACTCACCAACATCAGACTCCGTTTTCCACCCAGCGGCAGCGTCTCGAGAAGATGCATCTGTTTCGTGGCGGCTTGACGTTTCGCACCTGCCCCGCTCAGGCGACCGAACAGCCACCCAGCCAGACCCGCTGGCGAGGATGAAGCTTTTGTTCGACCGACACGTACTGTACCTTGCAGAGAATGCATCTTCACTCCGTCTCGAATCTCAGAATCGTTTACTGTCTTGAACTCATGTATTGCTAAACCAGCCTGGTCAGCCTCAACGCAATCTTCTGGTCCACTACTTCAAACTCCGTCCAGCCCAGTTGAATGTCGCCTACTCTCAATGGAACGTCCTCCGTGTCCGGGAATGCGCTCTCGAATACCTGGCCTTCGGCCAGGCGCAAAAGATCCTGCACCTTAAACCGAATGAGCGGTATTTCGACAGCTAACATCAGGTCCAGCCGGCATAACTTTGGCCATGCGGGGTGCTCTTCGATCTTTGACATCCAAGGAGCTTTAGGACCGGCCACGACTCCTGAGTCATGCCCAAACTTAGCCGTAACCTGATCGGTAATCTCTGTCTGTTCCATCGCTCTTTCCGTCATCTCACCTCCTTGTTTGTTCATCCGAAGATTGGATCGCTGTTACCGCTGCACAAGAAAATCAGTGAAGAGGATCTTCTTGACCTTGATGACAGGGTTGTTTTGGTTGAACTCCTTCAGCAGCTCAGCCTTCAGAGCTTCTTTTCCATGCGGCGACAATAAGTTGCTGGCCGTTTGCTGGCCAAGCACGGTCAGGGCAGTGTCACGAACCGCCGCGACTTCGTCTTCGCCGCTTTTGTTGGCAGAGTCTTTAGAGTCCCTGGTCGTGGCGGCGTCTTCCACCTGTAAGGTGATCGACACCTTCGCATAGGTACTCCCATCTGGATCTGCCAGGTTTACAAGAAGCGGATCGAGCGCCAATAGATGGGTGTGCCCATCAGCTGCGGCCAAACTCTTCGGTGCTGCGCCTTTGCGCAGCGACAGTCTTCCAGACCTCGCAAGAAAGTACAGCGCTCCGCCGAATGCGGCCGAGGCAATCACGGCTCCGGCAACTACCGCGACCAGCAAAGACGCGATAGAACGCCTGACTGATCCTGGCGCGAGAGAGTTAGCAGTCGGCGAGCTTGCAGCAACTTCGGAAAGTGGACTAGAGGTAGCCATGATGCTAACCATGTTGCAAGCCGATTGCCACTTCGTACATGCAAACATTAGCCAATCTTCACGATCGACCCGAGAGGTAGCAGCGCATGCTGGGTCCAAACCAGAAGCGGACACGGAATCGACGATCCGATTCCATGTCCGCTAGTTTTAGTCTTCGTGGATTAGCTTATCGGATCATGGAGAGCGTGTCCTGGGTCACCGTGTCGAAGGTAGTGACTGTCTTGGAGTTCGCCTCGAAGGCGCGCTGCGCGACGATCAGGTCTGCGAATTCGGAGGAGATATCCACATTGGATAACTCCAATGCGCTGTCTGTTATCGTTCCGCGAGAACCCGTCCCGGCTATCCCGATATTTGCCTGCCCCGAAGCTGCGGTGGTCATGTAGTTGTTGTTGCCCGTGACAACCAACCCCTGGTCGTTTGCCACGGTAGCTACTGCAACCTGACCAACCACCTGTGATTGGCCATTACTGTAAGTAGCTGTAATGATTCCGCTCGAGTCAACTCCGAACCCGTTGTAAACGCCGCTTGGAAATCCATCCTGCCCGCTTCCACTGCCTGCCGAAGCTGCTGTCGTTTGAGAGATGGTCGGATTGCCACTCGAATCATCAAGGTTCCAGTTGAAGCTCAGATCGGTCGCCCCATTCGGCAGACCGGGAAAGCTGATGCCAGCCAAGCTTCCAGTCGGCGAGACAAGCTTGCCGCTCGAATCGAACGTAAGCGTTCCAGTAGTATTTGTCGCTGTCCCCGTATAATCTCCTGCGGGTAATGACGCGGTGTAGTCCCAGGTATTCGCTGCCGTTTTAGTAAACGACATGGTGAGTTGATGCGTTTGACCCAGCGAATCGTACACCTGTACGGGAGTTGAAAAGGTGGTTCCCGTCGCCGCACCGGCATTCAGATTTGCTGTCAGCGAGAAATTTTGTGTTGCCTTTGCTGATTCGGTAGCTCCCGTCGGTAGCGTCAGTGGAGCAAGCGAGCTGCTACCGCTGATGACCCCATTCACAGCACTGTACCCCATCACATTTTCACCTTCTGTTGTGATGAGATTTCCATTGGAGTTCAGCTGGAAGTCCCCCGCCCGCGTCAGCGACTGAACACCGTTTTGCTGTACGACGAAGAAGCCGTCACCGCTCAAGGCCATGTCTTTGGTATTGCCCGTCGGGTCGACACTTCCCTGCAGATAGCTAGTGGATGTGCTGGCAACCTTGGTACCGACGCCTACCTGCAGGGCATCGTTCGCTCCGTTCTCTCCGATCTGTTGGTAGAAAAGATCCTCAAAGTTTGTAGTCTGCTTTTTGAACGCCGTCGTATTAAGGTTCGCCAAATTATTTCCAATAGTGTTCAGTGCCACCGAGTCTGCGGCCAGACCACTCAATGCCGTTGAAAATGATCCCATCGTCGTTCTCCTCGTTCTTGGTTTAGCTTCAGTTATGGTTATCCATCAAGACCAGTCCCGCTCTCACCGCCGTTCAAATCTAGGAACTGGAAGTGGAAGTTGATGAGGTCGCCGGTGTCAGATCCTGATTGATCGAGATCAATTGCTGCAAACTGTTAACGCCGACCAGTTGCTGAATATAGGCATTTGGGTCGGTCGGCTGCGTGGGGTCCTGGTTCTTCAATTCTGTTACCAGCAGCGTCAGAAAATCACTCGAGGTAATCGTTGCACCGCCAGTAGCTGTACTGCTGGTATTGCTGGATGCCGCATTGCTTGTTGCGGCTGCGTCTTTCGCTGTAGCTCGCGGCGACAGGGCAGAAGCGACAGTAGTTGCCGCGTTGGCTCCTGCTCCCATAACCGAATTCATGTCGGACACATTCATCTTTGCTCTCCTCAGTTAGCTTTTATTGGACTTCTCTATGCGTGCCACGGACACCTGTCGTCACGCCCTCACACTCAACCAGCCGCCTCCTTGTACATGTGAGGTCGAAGAAAATATCTCATCCTCCCCCACCGCTCCAAGGCTGCTGTAAGACACACTCGTACCTGCATGAGCAGGCGTTGGATTCGCCAAGCTTTGCCGACCCTCCCTCCCTTGGCTTCCACTCTGCTGAGCCTGCCTATGTTCTCCGCCGCTGGTTCCTGCGAAGGTTCCGCGAGTATCGGGACCACTTGCCGGCATCGGCTGAACGACGACTGCGTTCACCGCGACATGCTCACTCTTCAAGTAAGCCGCCAGGGATGGGAGCTCTCGGTGCAACATCTCCTGTCCCGCCGACGAAGACGTAGACAAAGAGGTATTGACGCTGCCCCCATCGGCCATCTCAGCGCGAATCTTAAGCCACCCATGCGTTCCGTTGGAGACGCCCACCTCAAGCGAAGTGGGTGTAGCCGCCAAGGTCTTATGTGCCGCGTCCACCGGGGCCGAAGTATCGTTAAAACTCTGACCCGCCTGCGCAGTCGCAACTGCATGAGAGATCGTCTCTGTCGTATGAAGCCCCACACCGGCATTGTGTGTCAGTCCGCTGCCAGGGGCAACGCCAGGCGTGGAACTTGAGGCCACGGACATGGCGCGAAGCTGACCACCATCTGCCGCTGAAACTGCTGTACTTTGTGATTTGGATTTGTCAGCATCCGGATTGGCAGCAATCACCATCTCCGGCTTCGTCCCATCAGTCTCTGTTTTTTGCGAGAGCGGATTCGCTACAGAAGAGCCAGATGTTTTGACAGTGTTCCCATCCGGCTTTCCTGTACTGGCAGCTGCTTTGCCGTTCTTCCCATTCGCAGCGACCGCGATTCCAGCGCTTCGACCGGAGATGACAGCGGAGGTGGACAGCAACACCTCGGGCTCTGCATCTCCCGCCACGGATGGTTGTACGCCAACCGGATTCACGAACACTTGAGCCGAAACTGAAGGTTGAAACTCGACAGCAGCCGCACTCTCGGCTATACCTGCCT
>NZ_DATKQC010000008.1:0-2718 GCF_035532915.1 Edaphobacter sp. | reverse complement strand
TGACTCAGCGGAGGCAGTTCTGTTGGCGGACCGTAGCGGAAATGCAATCAAGATTCCCTACGTCTTCAACCAATTGAACCGCAAGCTGGCCCGCTGGGCGTTTCGTGCCTGCACGAGCGCGGATCTGAAGCTGCCATCGTTTGCTCTCGCAGACGACGGCGTCCTGATCGAACACCGAGGGAAGATTCTCTCGGCGTCCGATTGGATACCTGAAGACAGCTCGATCACATCGTTGACGGCTGAGAAGGGCCTTTGCGTCCGGTATCCGATTCGGATGCAGGAGGATCTTCTGCCCATCCGTCATCTCACCAACGAAGAGCTTGTTCCGGCGCTCAAACAGGCGCTGGGAACAGCCGACCTCGATGAAACGTTGGTCGCAACCATTCTTGAACGGCAACTCCGGATGGAGGGAACCTACATCCTCCATTCGAAGACTGCAAGCAAGAACGGCGGCGACTTCGACTTCGACACCATTTGCGTGATGCCGTCCGATCAGTTCCCGAAGTTCGTTGCGGGAAGGATCGCGTATGGGCAAAAGTTCCGGCAGGAAAAGACGAAGCACCAGAAAGCCAAGTCTCCCTGGTGGAATGCCTGCCCGGTTGCCATGAAGGCGCGTGGAAACCGGATCGGCTCAATCACCGATCTGAAGACCTCATGCCTTTCGGCGGGACGGCCAGACCTGGCCTACAAGCTCGTCGAGCAACTGCAGAACGCACTCGATTCCCTTAAACACAGGGTCGAGATCGATGAATCCGTTGTCAGTGAAATCAGGAAGGAGGTAGCACCGGCGCCCTGGCTCCGCTACAAGCGTGAGCGGAGAGTGTCGGACCTGCCGTCCCATCTTGAAGTCGCGGATACGGATAAGGTTGGGAGGCTCTATAACGTCCTGCGCAAGGAGGTTGGCTTTCTTCCCGACGAAACTGGGAACGGTTTCGAAGAGAAGATGTCCATCGAAGACTTCCGAGGACTCTTTTCGGGTGAAACCGTTACTCGGGAGATGTTCGAGGAATGCCAGTTGATCAATTCCATCTACGGGGATATCGCAAGTCGGATTGTCCAGCGCGAGGATGAAGTCAAACAGCAACTCAAAGACGCTCAAGCGCAGTGGGAAGTTGTACGCGGGAGCGAGGACAAGGAGAAAAGAAAGTCTGCAGTGCTTGCGCGAAACAAGGCGCAGGCAGCCCTGTGGGAACACGAACAGGACGCACGGGATCAGTTCAGCTCGTTGCATCTATTCGTTCACTACTGGGCGCAAGGTAAACAGGAGAACCGTCGGGCATGGGCGCAGGCGATGAACGGTGTCGTCACAGGTGGCTCGGGTTCCGGCGCTGTCCTCTTCCAGTCGTTTCCGCAAGAGGTGATCGATGCCTTCGCGGAGGTTACCGGTGGTCAGCGGGTACGTGTGCGACTTCCGAAAACTGTGAACGGCTATATCTGGTTCGACGATGAGCAGCGGGCATTTCTGGTCGAGCGGATGGCGAATCCTCAAGGCCCGGAGTGTGAGAAGAGAGTATTTCTCTTCCAGTACGCGGGAAAGCGCTCGCTTGTTTTCGAAAACACGAGTGTTCCCAATTCAATGGAGCATTCCTAACCGGCAAAAGAGAAGCTGTGGCCTCGCGCCCCGGCTTCTCTTTTTCTTTTTGTGACTCACCCCGCGCCCAGGGAGGCCGCTATGAAGACGATCACGATCCTTTTTCTTGCTCTCGGTGCGATCGCGGCCGGGGCGCAGACGACCAGCCAAAGCCAGATCCGTCATATCGAGACGTCACTCAATCATCTGACGGTTCTCGAATTCGGCGAATCCGTGACGACGCTTGCCATCGCCGATCCAGACAGCTTTCAGGTCGAGCGACATGACGACAAGGTTTTTGTGAAGCCTCTCCGGGAGGGCGTGTCCACCAATCTATTCGTCTGGACCGCGTCGCGCGAGCTGAGCTACGAGCTCGATCCGGCGGGCCAACTCGCTCACATGGATGTCTTGGTTCGCACCGAACCTGCGCTCAACCCGCATAGCAGCGCGCAGGCGTCGGCCGAGCCGTCAGATGTAGAGATTCGCAAGATCGCTTCGCTGGTACTTACGCAGGCAATGATGGGAGTCGAAGACGTCGTGCATGACGCGGAAAAACCCGCCACGGGGCGCGTGTCGGTCGTTCTAGAACAGGTCTATCGCGCGAAGGATCGTATCTATATTCGCTATTCGGTAGCCAACGAGACCAAGGCTCCCTTCCGGGTCACGACTCCGGATGTGTGCGCCCCTGTCCCGACCGAGCACCCTATCTCGCTCGTGAGCCTCAGAAATCATCAGATCACGTCTCGGACCTTCAGGACCTTCAAAGCGAAACAGGTTTCAGGCATCGATGTGATGCAGGCCGAGTCAGGTACGCGCGATCTTGCGCCGGGAGAAAAGACGATGGGGGTAATCAGCATTGGAACTTCCACGGACAACCCTCCGCAGGTTTATCAGTTGAACTTCGGCGCTGACCAAAACGGACCTCTGAAGGTCGAGGCGGTTCTCTAGTGATGGACGCACATGGCTATATTTCGCCGGACGAAGTGCGCCAGGCACTGAGACAGATCTACTTGAGCGATGCCGAAACCAGTCTGCAAGGCTCCCTCCTCGAATCTTTTTCTGATGAACTCAAACCCATCGATGAGAAGGGCCACTGGAAACCCAGTCCACTGCTCATTCTCACGTTGGTTTTGCTGTGTGCTCTGCTT
>NZ_DATKQC010000007.1:0-7013 GCF_035532915.1 Edaphobacter sp. | reverse complement strand
TCTCGTCAACCCCATCTCCATCGCTGACGGCGCTGTCGGCCAGGTGTCTGGCTATCTCGACCATCATCCCTTCAGCAAAGGTGTCGGGCACTGGATCGATCGCCACAATAAATACAGCACCTTCGAGGCACAGCAAATCCTCGACAACCGCGCAGCCCACGCGGCTATCGGTGGTCGTCCATTCAGTCTTCGGTCAGCATTCTTCGAGCGCGACTTCCATCGCCGCCGCTTCCACCAGAAAGAGCTCTTCTATCGGCTTCCGGTTCGCCCGATAGTCAAATTCTTCGTTCTCTACGTCGTCAAACGAGGCTTTCTCGATGGGGCAGCCGGCCTCACTTACGCCACGCTGCAATCCATCTATGAATACTTCATCGTGCTGAAGACACGAGAACTGCAACGCGGCGGAGAGTGATCTTTTCTCCGCCGCCGAAATGCAATTACAAAGCCCTACAGCAGTTTGATCGAATCAACCTTCAGCATGTCGCCGTCGACATCGCCCTTGACGTTGACGCGGAGGTGATCGGCTTCCTTCGATTTGTGCAACTGCTTCATAATCTTGGCATTGCCTGCCGCATCGAACTTCAAGAACTGCTTATCCTCGGTGACAATACCGAAACCGCTCTTCTCACACTTCAAAGCGCAGTCGCGAGTGTGCGCGTCCGCGTTGTCCGCGACCTTGCTGGAGCAGTTCACATCGACAACCGAAACATTCTCGAATGATTTTGGAGCGGCCAATGCTGGAGTAGCCAGCAGACCAGCAGCGAGGAGGGATAGAAGCACTTTCATGGTGTTCTCCATTTCATGTTGATTTTCATTCACGACACATTGCAGCAAACTCTGGCACTGCAACGATACTCTAGCTCACTGCCTCCTGCCCATAGGCTTCGCGCACTGTCGAAAGCTGCGAGAGCGCAAATGCGCCGACGGCAATTTCAAGGTCCCGAACGGCAATATCATAGAACATCCCCGTCGTCAGCAGGTTCAACGCAATGCAAATCAGCCAAACCATCACGAGATAGCTGCCGATCTTCGTCCATCGGCTCAGCACGAGCAAGCCTGCAACAATCTCCACCGCACCAACGACATGCATAAAGGTCGGCGTACTCACTGGGACGATCTTCGTCGCGATCGGGCTGAGATACATCCCCCAATCTGTCAATTTATTGAAATATTTATCAATTCCCGAAATAATCGGCATCACACCCAGCGCAATCCGCAGCGCCCACCAACTGGTATTGAGGCGTTTATTGAACGTAGTCATCTTCTACCTCTCACGCAAAAGACTTCAAAGCGCACCATTCGGTTACAGAGAACAGGCGTTGTAACCGTTTTGGGCCGGGCGCACTCTATTAGGAAGAGCAGGCTATGGAGACGACCGCAATCCTCGAACAATCAAAGCAATTGACAGACGAAGAGGTCGTAGACCGCGTCCGCGCAGGAGACCTCGCCATGTATGAGGTCATCATGCGCCGCTACAACCAACGGCTCTATCGCATTGCCCGTGCCATTCTGCACGATGACGTCGAAGCCGAAGATGTCATGCAGGACGCCTACGTTCGCGCCTACACGCACCTTGAACAATTTGCAGGCCGGTCAGCATTTTCCACATGGCTGAGTCGCATCGCCGTCCACGAGGCGTTGACCCGTCTTCGCTCACGCAACCGGCATCCGCAGGTAGATGTCTCAGAATATGACGGAGAGATATCGATGAAGACGCCCAACAATGCACTCGACCCGGAGAAAAATGCCTCGTCTGGCCAGCTGCGAGAGTTTCTGGAGGAGGCCGTCCTCAAACTTCCGGAGAACTACCGCACCGTCGTCATGGTGCGCGATATCGAAGAACTGAGCACAGCAGAGACCGCCGAAGCGCTCGACCTTACCCAAGAAAACGTCAAAATACGCCTGCACCGCGGCCACGGCATGATCCGCAACTGGCTCTTCGAGCGCATCGGGCCAGACGCAAAGGAGGCTTTTCCCTTTATGGGCATCCGTTGCGACCGTGTCGTGCAGAATGTCTTCGACCGCCTCACAAACCTTACCGACGCCACCCAATAGATCGCTTAGCTCTTAGACTCCGAAGAGAGCGCCGCCCGCTCGTCCGTCTTGTGCAGAAGGCTGATCACCGACTGGTACAAGCGATTTCTCATCTCAAACCGGTCGGCCGCCCTCGTCACATAGCGCACCAGGATATCAATTCCCGATCCGGCAGGCCGCATCTCCACCGATGGGGTCGCGGAGAAGAGGCTCAGGTTCGTCTGCTTCGTCGACCGCTGCCACTCCTGCTCTGCCTCCTGCCCACCCTGCCTGGTCTCCTTAAGCACCACCTCGTGGATCTCATCGATCATCTTGAACGTGTCTTCACCCGCCGGCACATTCAAGCTGATCTCATCCCACATCCATTGCCCCGTCGTCGAGAAGTTAAGAAACTGCCCCGAGATGGCATATTTATTCAGGAACGTAACGCGGCGTCCTGTCGGATGCCCTTTGTCGCTCCAGTTTCCCGTCTCCAACAGCGAGGTTCGAAACACCCCAATCTCAATGACCTCGCCCGCCACGCTATTAATTTCCACCCAGTCGCCCAGGCGAATTCCGTTCTTCCCCATCAACACAAACCAACCGAAGAAGGCGAGAATGAAGTCCTGAAACACCACCGTCAACCCCGCCGTGGCCAGTCCCAGGATCGTCGGCGTCTGGCTCGGCGTTCCAAAGATCACCAGCAGCACCAGCACCAGCGTCACAAACTGAATCCCCAGATGCGCAATCGTCCGCAGCGTGTGCAGACTGCGCTGCTCCATCTTCGACCGGTCCAGCATCATCCGTACCAGCGCGCCCAGCAGCGCAGCGCACAGCAGCAGAAAGGCAATGAGCGCAAACGACTGAAAGAGCAGGTGAGTGATAATGCGGTGTTGCAACTCCACCTGGGCCAGCCATTGGTCATAGACTCCCGAAAGCTGCTGCTGCGACTGTAACCTGTCATCCAGAATGGAATGGACCTCCGCGATCGCATGCATCTTTCCCATCCGCGCCACGCGTCCTCTTACAGCGTCAACATCGTCCGGCGTTCCCGCATCGGCCGGCGCTGAACCTACTCCTGCCTCAGCCGCACTGGTCTTCTTCTCGATCTCCGCATGTTGCGCCGTCAGCGTCACGACATCGGCATCCGCCTCCGCCTTTGCCTGACCGATCAGGTCCATCCGGCTGCGCTGATCGAACCACGACTTCAACCGCGCATACAACGTCCCATGCCGCTTTGCCGAAGCCACCGCCGTCGGCGCGCCTCCGCTATCCATCTCCTCGTCGAACTTCTTCATCGACGCTTCCCGCGCCGTCAGCTCCTGCTGAATCTCTCCCCGCTTGTCGCCGCTTACCCTGGCGAGATCGTCGGTAGCATCTCCCAGCTCGTCGTTGTCTAGCGTCAACTGCGCCTTCGCCGCATCCAGTTCGTCCGACTGCACCGTGCCATCCGGAGCCTTGGGCAGCTTCGCCGTCGCCGCGGTCACGCGGTCCACCGTCGCCTGGTCCTCCTTCACCGTCTCCTTCAAGACGGCAATCTTCTGCGAGAGCGCCAGCGCATTCCCCTTCAGCACCGGAGGCTGCAACGCCGCCATCCGCAACGCCTGTGCAAATGCCTGATCGACCTCATGGTCCGCCAACCGCTCCGCATTCCGCGCCAGCCGCTTCTCCTCCACCGAGACCGCCATCGAAGCCAGCGCCTGCGCCGTCTGCCATGGCCTCTGGTCGACGAGCGTATCCGCCGAAGCGCCACGCTTGCCCCGCAGGAACGGGAGATTTGCCATCGAGCCGCGAGTCAGGTAGCTCGCGATCAACAGCACCACCAATGCCGCCGCCGGCACCGCAATCAGAAGTTTCCGCATATCTTTCATCTCTACCAGCCTATAGGTTCTGCGCCCTCCCACAAAAGTCCCACAAATTCATCTGGCACAAAATTGCCTGTCACCATCTACACTCAGTTCATGTGCGGAATTGTTGGTTATATCGGTCCCCAGCCCGTCGTCCCCGTCATCATTGAAGGCCTGCGTCGCCTCGAATACCGCGGTTATGACTCCGCCGGCATCGCCGTAGCGGGCAATTCCACCGGCCTCGAGCTGCGCCGCGCCCCCGGCAAGCTCCGCAACCTCGAAGCCGTTATCGCCGACAACCCCATCAACGGCACCTTCGGCATCGGCCACACCCGGTGGGCCACCCACGGCCGTCCGACCGAAGAAAACGCCCACCCCCACCGCGACTGCACCAAGACCCTCGTCGTCGTCCACAACGGCATCGTCGAAAATTACCTCGCGCTCAAAAAAGAGCTCACCGCCGCCGGGCACATCTTCGTCACAGAGACCGACACCGAGATCATCGCCCACCTCATCGAAGAAGAGATCAAGCAGGCCCCCGGCATCGTGCTTGAAGAGGCCGTCCGCCGCGCCGTTCACCGCCTCACCGGAGCCTTCGCCATCGGCGTCCTCTCCGCCAACGAGCCCAATAAGCTCGTCGCCGCCCGCATGGGGCCGCCCGCCGTCATCGGCATCGGCGACGGCGAATACTTCCTCGCGTCCGATGTCCCCGGCATTCTCCACCACACCCGCAACATCCACTTCCTGCAGGATGGCGAACTCGCCGTCCTCACCACCAACGGAGTCACCCTCACCGACTTCGAAGGCAAGCCTCTGCCATTAAAGGTCCAGCGCATCACCTGGGACCCCATTATGGCCGAAAAGGCGGGCTACAAGCACTTCATGCTCAAAGAGGTGAACGAGCAGCCCCGCGCCATCCGCGACACCACCCTCGGCCGCGTCTCGCTCGACACCGGCAAGGTCTTCCTCAACGAGATGCAGATCTCCGACGAGGACTTCCGTACCGCCAGCCAGATCACCATCGCCGCCTGCGGCACCAGCTGGCACGCCGGATTGGCCGGAAAGTTCATGATCGAGCGCCTCGCCCGTCTCTCCGTCGACGTCGACTACGCCAGCGAGTACCGCTACCGCGACCCCATCGCCGACCCGCACGCCATCGGCCTGCTCATCACCCAGTCCGGTGAGACCGCCGACACCATCGCCGCCCAGCGCGAGCTTATCTCCAAGGGCAGCAAAACCCTCGCCATCTGCAACGTCGTCGGTGCAGCCGTCACCCGCGAAGCCCAGGGGACCATTACCACCAACGCAGGCCCCGAGATCGGCGTCGCCTCCACCAAGGCCTTCACCGCCCAGCTCACCGCCCTCTTCATCCTCGCGCTGCACCTCGCGCAGGTCCGCGGAACCATCACTGACGCCGAGTCCCTCCACCTCGTCACCGAGCTATCCAAGGTTCCCGGCAAGATCGAAGACATTCTGCGCTCAGTCGACGACCAGTGCTTCCAGCTCGCCAAGATCTTCCACACCGCCAACGACTTCCTCTTCCTTGGCCGCGGCATCCACTACCCCATCGCCCTCGAAGGCGCGCTCAAGCTCAAGGAGATCTCCTACATTCACGCCGAAGGCTACCCCGCCGGCGAGATGAAGCACGGCCCCAACGCCCTCATCGACGAGACCCTGCCCGTAGTCTGCATCGCCACCAAAGACCCTGACGATCCATCGAGCGTTCTGAAGTACGAAAAAACCCTAAGCAACATTCAGGAAGTAACCGCCCGCAGCGGCCGCGTCATCGCCATCGCGATCGAAGGCGACGAAGAGATCAAGCACCTGGTCGAACACACCATCCAAATCCCCCAGGCCCCCGAACTCCTCCTACCCATCCTAGAAGTAGTCCCCCTACAACTCCTTGCCTACCACATCGCCGTAAGAAGAGGCTGCGACGTAGACCAACCCAGAAATCTAGCGAAGTCTGTTACGGTGGAGTGATCCAAAAGGAGCGCATCAATTGCCGTGGAATGACAATTGTTGTGGATTTTTTGCTTCTGTAAGTCATTGAAATAGCATGCACAGTTCAGAATTGACAAAAAATCTGAATTATGGATATTTTTGACAATTTCCTCACCCCTCGGGTTTGTTTGCGATGCAGTGCGTCGGCTACCGGTGAAGCGACGGCGTGGACGCTGCCATCAGCTCTCTTGAGCAGCAGATAGCGAGGCTCTGTTGCAACTTTTCGGCATGGACGCAGGGGTCCGAGACATTACCTTGGACCAGACATCAAGCAGGTTGGAGTTCGAGTTGTTCACCAATGAGTGCGACGGCGTCCGCGAGCGCACTTGCTCCGATGCCAAACGCTCGTTCGACAATGCGTGCCTCGCCATGGATGTCTTGCGTGACGTTGAAGATCGCTGCCTGGCCCTTGCGCAGCGCGCGCATCATCTCAAACCCCCGGATGGTCGCATAGGCGGTCTTCAGCGTTTTGAAACCCCTCACTGGACGGATCAGTTGCTTCAGCTTGCCATGATCGGCTTCGATGACGTTGTTCAAATACTTGACCTGTCGATGCAGTGTCGTCTGAGGACATTTGCCTTCAGCCTTCAATTCTGAGATCGCGATACCGTAGGTCGGCGCTTTGTCCGTGTTGATGACCTCCGGCTTCTCCCAGTCCTTCAAGCCGTTAAGCGTCTTGCCAAGAAACCGCTTCGCCGCTTTGGCGTTGCGTGTCGGCGAGAGGTAGAAATCGATCGTACTTCCATGCTTGTCGAGTGCCCGGTATAGATAGGTCCATGTGCCGCGCACTTTCACGTACGTCTCGTCGACCCGCCAGCTTGTTGAACGTGGGCGACGCCACTGCCAGCGCAGCCGCTTTTCAATCTCCGGCGCGTACTTCTGAACCCAACGGTAGATCGTGGAATGATCGACGCCAACGCCTCGCTCGCCCATCATCTGTTCAAGATCACGGTAGCTGACCCCATACCGGCAATACCAACGTACCGCCCACAAGATGACCTCGCCCTGGAAATGACGCCACTTGAAATCCAACACGCTCCCACCTCCATACACGCTGGCTGAATTCAACAAGACCATCGCAGTTTTTGCAACAGAGCCCCTTTAAGCGCATTCCATCAGCTCCTGTGTTCCCTTTCAAGCGACATCAGC
>NZ_DATKQC010000006.1:0-3863 GCF_035532915.1 Edaphobacter sp. | reverse complement strand
CGACACCAGAAAAGAACTTCCGATCGAAGACGTCACCGTCACCGCATCCGACGGCGTTGTGAGCGCCACCACCCAGTCCGATGCGGCCGGATACTTCAAGCTCGAACTACAGCGGCAGGTATGGTCAGGCCAGCCAATCGTGGTCCATTTCCGTCATGAGGACTATCAGCCATACGATTTAAATCTGCAGGCGGGCAGGCTGGAGATCGACGAGAGCCTGCATGTCGTGGCCATGGTTCCACTGCCCGAACCGGCCATGGCGACTCCCGGCGGCAAAGAGTCCGTGGTCTCGAATATTCGGGTGCGATATACCATCAACTCGCGCACTCAGTCGAACGTCGGCAGCGCGGTCAAGACCTTTCAGGTGGTCAACCAGGGCAACGTTCCCTGCCAGAAGCATGAACTCTGCTCGCCGGATAAGAGTTGGAAGGCATCCCGCGGTTCCGCGACGCTCGATGCCGGTCAGGACAATACCTTCGGCAACGTGCGCGCCTCGTGCATCGCCGGGCCGTGCCCGTTTACAAAGATCGACGACACCGGCTTTGAGAAGGGCGGTCGCTCCATCACCGTCTCCGCGATCGACTGGTCGAATACGACTACGTTTCTGTTGGAGGCCGAGGTCTTTCATACAGCCATCAGCTCGAACGTGCGCGAGTCCTACCCAGTGATATTTGGCCGGGCGCTCAACTTTACGCTTCCCCCCACGCAGGAGGGCGTCAGCCTCGAAGGCGACATTGACGGCGCACCCATGGTCTTTCCGCTCGGGCCGGATCTTTATCTCAGTTGGGCCAACTGCACCGCGCGAACCAGCAAGAGCAGCGATCAAACCACGGTCTACCGCTGCGAGCTCAAGCCCGGCTACCGGTTCTGATCTAAGATCGCAGCGAGGGTATTGTGGCTCGAATAGCGATCATTGGAGTAGGCGCGATCGGCGGGGTCATCGCCTCGTTGTTGCAGCAGGCGGGACATGATCTGGTCCTATGCGTACGCCGCCCCCTGGCTGGGCTAACGATAGAGACGCCCGATGGGCCAGTAGCCGTGCGGGCAACCGTAGTGACCGATCCTACGGAGACCCCTGCTGTGGATTGGGTCATCGTGGCCACCAAGGCCTACGACGTTGCCGGCGCAGCAAAGTGGCTGGAGCGGCTTCGGGCAGACGGCGCTCCGGTCGCGGTTCTGCAGAACGGCGTGGAGCATCGCGAGCGGTTCGCGCCCTATGTGCCGAGTGGTTCCATTCTCCCCGTCGTCGTCGATTGCCCAGCCGAGCGTCATTCTCCGGAGCTGGTTCGCCAGCGCGGCGCGATGCACCTCAAGGCTCCCGAGGGAGCGTTAGGCCAGTCATTTATCGATCTGTTCGCGAAGACGCCAGCGGATGCAGTGGTGGTCTCCGACTTCACTACCGTCGCATGGAGAAAGCTCTGTCACAACGCAGCCGGAGTCTTGCCCGCGTTACTGTTGCAGCCGTCGGGCGTGATGCACAACGAGGCCATCGGCGAGACCGCCCTTCAGATTGTTCGCGAGTGCATCGCCGTAGGCCGTGCCCAGGGGGCAAAATTGGATGACGACGTCGCCGAAGCCGTGCGACAGGCCTATCGCGCCGCTCCCGCTGATGGCATCAATTCGCTGCACGCCGACCGGCTGGCAGACAGGCCGATGGAGATCGACGCTCGCAACGGTGTCATCGTGCGGTTAGGGAAGAAGCACGGCATTCCCACGCCATGCAATCAGATGGCGGTTGCTCTGTTAGAAGCGATGGTTCAGGAAAAGGCCGACGCCTGAAGCTAGTTGTGCGCCGCAGCCGCTACGTCGGGCGATTCAAGCGTACGGCCTGCCTCTAAAATTGGCATCACCAGCAGCAGAATACGACCGACGATCTCTTCCGCTGGCGCGTGGTCGGGAGTGTAAAACCACTGCTTGACCGCGCCGTAGATTGCCCAGCTCGCAGTAGTCGCAACCATCTCCGAGGCCCCAGCCGAGCCGTCGTTTTTCAGGCCCTTGCTCAGGACCTTGCGAATGGCCGCGGTCATGGCCGACTCCATCAGCGGCTCAAAGGCGTTCTGGCGCGTACACGCCGCACGGTCGCCATGCGATTCGGTCAGATAGTCGCAGGTAGCCAGAATGATGGACGCGGCAGCGCTGGGGCAGGTGCCGTCGAAGCTGACGTTGCGCTCATGCAGCAGCTTGTGGAATCCCCCTCCCACCATGGCGTCGAGCAGGGAGAACTTGTCGGTGTAGTGGTCGTAAAAGGTGGCGCGGTTTACCGTCGCGGCATCGGTGATGTCCTGCACCGAGATCTCGTCGAAGCTCCTGGTCTGCATCAACTCGCGCAGCGCCCCCTGCAGGAGCTGCCGGGTGCGGCGGATGCGAGGGTCGCGAACTTCACAGTCAGAGATCGGCATAGGGTTCTGGTCATTAGAGGTTATCAAAGAGAAAAAGAATCTTCTTTACGACATATGTCGTCTATACCAACATATGTTGTTTATGCGGCGCATGTCGCCAAGGAGATTCTGCTATGCCCACCCTTCTTCACCTCGATTCAAGCCCGCTGGAAAGCTCCATCAGCCGCGAGTTGACGCGCGAGTTCGTCAAGACCTGGAAGGCCGCCCACCCCGACGGAGCCGTAATTGAGCGCGATCTGGTCGCCCATCCGCCAGCACTAATTGATGCCATATGGGTCGGCAGCGTCCATACCCCCGAATCTGCCCGAACCTCCGAGCAGGCCGCAGCCCTGGCGATCTCCGACCAGTTGATCGCCGAGCTGGAGACTGCCGATGAGTACATCCTCGGCGTAGCCATGCATAACTTCAGCGTTCCCTCCGTCCTCAAGCTCTGGATCGACCAGATAGCCCGCCACGGACGTACCTTCACCTACGATGAATCCGGTGCCGAGGGGTTGCTGAAGGGCAAGAAGGCGACCATCGTCATCGCGAGCGGAGGCGTTTATGAGGTTGGAACCCCCGCCGGGGCGATGAACTTCGTCGAGCCATATTTGAAGGCCGTTCTCGGCTTTCTGGGCATAACCGACGTGAAGTTCGTGACCGCCAGCGGCGCCTCTCAGGTGATGCGCGGAACCATAGATCGCGCAACCTTTCTGCAACCAGTCCTGGAACAGTTAAGAACGGTGGCGGCGTAAGCCGGAGAGGAAAAACTATGAAGATCGCTGTTCTGATCGCGCGTATTTTGCTGGGCCTGTTGTTCCTTATCTTCGGCCTGAATGGATTTCTGCACTTCATCCCCATGCCTCCACCGACAGGACTGGCGGGGCAGTACATGGGAGCCCTGTTTATCTCGCATTACCTCACCGTGGTCTTCCTGCTCCAGATCATCGGCGGCGCGTTATTGTTGTCCAACCGCTTCGTGCCGCTGGCGCTTACCCTGCTCGGGCCAGTGTTGGTGAACATCCTGCTCTTCCACTCGTTCCTGGCTCCGGCAGGCCTTCCGCTGGCGCTGGTAACGACGCTGCTATGGCTGACAGTCTTCAGCAGCGTCCGCCGGGCGTTTACGGGCGTCTTCGCGCAGCGGGTTGTGGCGCAGTAAGTAGGGTGAGGGTGCTTGTCCGGCTCTTCGGGGCGGGCTGGATGAGCACCTGATATCGAAAGTTGTATGGCATTGAAGAGTTGGAGTGCTAGCCTTGCGCGCATGAAATTCTTAGCGATTTTTCTACTGCTCTCAACGTCCGCCTTCGCAACTCCGAGACGCTATCGCTCGCCGTCTCCGGTTCATGTGCGTTCGACGGTGACCAAAAGAGGCGTCTACCGTACCGCGCACGTCAGAACTGCGCCCGATCGCACCCAACGCAACAACTATTCAACCAAAGGAAATATGAATCCCTACACAGGAAAGGCCGGAACCAGAACGGCGAA
>NZ_DATKQC010000005.1:0-14302 GCF_035532915.1 Edaphobacter sp. | reverse complement strand
TTACTTAATGATCTCGGAGATGGTCCCAGCGCCGACGGTGCGTCCGCCTTCGCGGATGGCGAAGCGCAAGCCCTTCTCCATCGCAACCGGTGTGTGCAGCGTGATCTCCAACTGGATGTTGTCGCCCGGCATCACCATCTCGGTGCCTTCCGGCAGCTTCGCCGATCCGGTCACGTCCGTGGTGCGGAAGTAGAACTGGGGGCGGTAGCCGTTGAAGAACGGGGTGTGACGGCCGCCCTCTTCCTTGCTCAACACATAAATCTCGCCCTTGAACTGCGTGTGCGGCGTAATCGATCCTGGCTTCGCCAGCACCATGCCGCGCTCCACATCTTCCTTCGCTATACCTCTGAGAAGAAGTCCGGCATTGTCGCCCGCCAGACCTTCGTCCAGCTGCTTCTTGAACATCTCAACGCCCGTGCACACCGTCTGCTGGGTGTCGCGGAAGCCGACGATCGAGCACGCCTCGCCAACCTTGATCTTGCCGCGCTCGATACGGCCCGTGACTACAGTTCCGCGGCCGGAGATCGAGAAGATATCTTCGATCGGCATCAGGAAGGGCAGGTCGACCGCGCGCTCCGGCTGCGGAACATACTTGTCCACCGCCGCCATCAGCTCGTCGATCTTCTCTTCCCACTTCGCTTCGCCGTTCAACGCGCCCAGCGCAGAACCGCGGATGATCGGGGTATCGTCGCCAGGATAGTCGTACTTCGACAACAGCTCGCGAACCTCCATCTCGACCAGTTCGATCAGCTCTTCGTCTTCGACCGCATCGCACTTGTTCAGGAACACCACGATGTAGGGAACGCCAACCTGGCGCGCGAGCAGAACGTGCTCCTTAGTCTGCGGCATCGGACCGTCGGTCGCAGCCACGACGAGAATCGCGCCGTCCATCTGCGCCGCACCCGTGATCATGTTCTTGATGTAGTCGGCGTGGCCCGGGCAGTCGACGTGAGCATAGTGGCGGTTCGGCGTCTCGTACTCCACGTGCGAGGTCGCAATCGTAATACCGCGCTCACGCTCCTCAGGAGCGTTGTCGATCGTGTCGAACGAACGGAACGTGTTCTTCGGGTTGTGCTTCGACAGCACCTTCGTGATCGCCGCCGTCAGCGTCGTCTTGCCGTGATCGATATGCCCAATCGTTCCAATGTTTACGTGCGGCTTTGACCGGTCAAACTTTTCCTTGCCCATGACTACTCGTCTCCTCGTGTTGGCCGGCGTTGGACCGGCGGTATAAAAAATTTAGCTAAAAATCAACTCACCGATCAGTAGTACGCGTACAGCTTGAAAAACTTCTGTCGCAGCTCCGGCGCAACGCGCTCGAGGCTGGCGAGGTAAAGCTCGCGAATCTGGCCCTGATCGCTGTTACCCAGCCGGCCATACTCCGCTGCCGTGCCGCCGCCCAACAGACCCTTGCCCAGCACAGACTGAAAATCACGCACACGAACCCCCGAACGATCGAGGGACTTCAGAAAGCCTGCTACATGCCCCGAAGAGAATGAGGATTCAACGGCCCCCTTCACCACGCCAAACGGCTCGGGGTCGGCGACATGAAGTACAGCCTGCTCATGCAAAGTGCTCAACGCAATCTCCTACGGAATCGCCTGCAAACGTTTGGAGCGGGAGACGGGAATCGAACCCGCGACCAACAGCTTGGAAGGCTGTGACTCTACCACTGAGTTACTCCCGCCCTGCTACTGCAAAGTCGTCCACCTTCTGGACTTCTCAAAAAAATCTGGAGCTGACGGAGAGGCTTGAACTCTCGACCTCTCCCTTACCAAGGGAGTGCTCTACCACTGAGCTACGCCAGCATGAAAACTTGTAAGCAACTGCAAATTTTTCTACCGTAAAACAATTTTACCGCGAACGGTAGCGTTCCAACCCAACGCGGAAGGCAAAATAGCCTAATAAAACCCACGTCAGCGACCGATATTTTCCTGGCTGCATCGTATGCCAGGAAAGTAAGGCCAATACCCCGATGACAGCAAGCGCAATCCACATCCGTCCGCTGCCTACAGGGCTTAGATCCACAACGCTCCACTCGTACAACTAAAAACTAGTGGTGCACAGGGGAGGATTCGAACCTCCGTAACTCGAAGAGTGGCAGATTTACAGTCTGCTGCCATTAACCACTCGGCCACCTGTGCACATCCTGCAAAATCCTCTCTGCAACGCACAGCCCTCGTCTCAATCCATCAAGCCCCGTGCAACGATCCATATCCCGAATCGTGCGGGTTATCTAAAACCTTGAAGAAGTCTGAGGAGGCCTGCATGACCAGAACGGCAAGCAGTACAACCAAATCCGTCTTTCTACCGCTTCTACATCTCATGGCTACCTGAAACTGGAGCTGGCGAAGGGACTTGAACCCCCGACCCTCTGATTACAAATCAGATGCTCTACCAGCTGAGCTACGCCAGCCCAAACAGCCCTGCTTTACCGCTATAAATCGGCCCTCTGTAAGCCCAACCGCAGAACGCGCAGCAGTGCCTGCGCAGAGTGCGCCGCAGTCGTAACTTTAGCATAGCCGGAACGTGGTCGCAACGTGGCTGCCTCTTGAAAACTCTTCAGCCAATTGAAACCCGCTCCCATGGCGGAGGGACCTTCACCGAGGCCATTCCCGCAGCGGTCGCAGCCTGTACGCCCATGTCCGTGTCCTCGAAGACCAGGCACGACTCGGGCGCGACTCCGAGGCTGCGCGCCGCCGTCAAAAACGGCTCCGGATCGGGCTTGCTCTTCGCGTAGTCCCCGGCGCAGACCAAGGTGTCGAACCGATCGAGAATCTTGAGCGATTTAAGCGACGCCACCACCGAATCCCTGGTGCTTCCTGAGACCACGGCAAAGGGAATCTGTCCAAACTGATCTTCGATGTGCTCCAGCACCTCGGGCACAGCCTTGAGCTGCGGAAGGGCTGCGTAGTAAGCCTCTTCCTTTCGCCGCGATAGCTCTTCGACCGGCATTGTTAGCCCATGCCGCTGGTTGAGCGTGGAGATAATCTCCGTCACCGGCATGCCTCCCCACGCATAAAAGATCTCTTCGTCGAACTCGCAACCCCACTCGGCAAGCACATTCCGCCAGGCGACGTAGTGAAGTGGCATCGAATCGGCGATGGTGCCGTCGCAATCGAACAGATAAGCCTTGAAGGGGCCAGCAGGTAATTTCAGTTTCAAAGTCTGTTGCCTTCTCCCGACATCATCGCTTTCTAGTTTGGCGATGATATTTCCATTTTCTCATCGTGGACATTTTTCCTGACTGCCGGACTTAATGCTGGTGCTTATGGATGAGGTTATGGGTCGCGGTACTCGCGGCGCTTGAGTTCGCGGAGCGCCTGTTCGTGGCCCTGAAGGGCGGCCTGACGAGTCCAGTGGCGGGACTGAGTGTAGTCGTGCTCTACGCCCTGGCCTATGGCGTAGAGGTGGCCGAGTTGGAACTGGGCCTCGGCGTTACCGTGGTCGGCGGCCTGGCGATACCACGCAGCGGCCTGCGCGTAGCTGAGTGCGACTCCCTGGCCGGTGTAGTAGAGGTCGGCCAGCTTCTGCTGGGCTTCGGGAAAATTCTGCGTGGCGGCAAGTCGATACCAATGAGCAGCTTCGGTGTTGCTCTGCTCGACTCCCTCGCCTTTGCGATACATGAGGCCGAGGTTGTATTGCGCCCAGGCGAGATGACTGTGGGCGGCACGCTGGCACCACGCGAAAGCTTCCGCGAAGTCGTTGGCTGCGTAGTAGCGGAAGCTGAGATTGGCCTGCGCGTAAGCGTGGCCCTGTTCCGCGGCCTTGCGCTCCCAGTACGCAGCCTCGGTATCATTCTGGGGCAGTCCCTGGCCCGCATCGTACATGGTGCTGAGCAGGTATTGCGACTCGGCGTGGCCTTGCTCGGCGGCGAGTTGGAAGCCGGTTGCGGCTTCGGCAAAGTTGCCTGCGTTGTAGTCGGAAACAGCCTGCCGGTAGTGCGGGTTGGAAGCCGCGTTGGCTGCGTCGCGACGGCCTCGCGCGATGATGCCGGAGCGAGTGGAACCCAGCGTCAGCGCGGTGCCGGTGGGAATGTGCTGCAGGCCGCCTCTGGTTTTATCTTCCATCTTTATCTTCCAAGCCCGCTGATCTGGCGGTCGACAAGCTGGAACCGGCTCTGAGCATCAGCGATCTGCTCGCGCAGGCTGGTGGCAAGTTCGGTGAGGAGGTCGCGGTGCTCGCGGGCTGCGGCCTCGGCGTCGAGGTGAAGATGGGCGATGTCGCTGGCGAGCAGCGTGTGCAGCTCGGTGTCGAGGGTGACGATGTCACGCTCGGCATGGCGGATCTGGCGACCAATGCGAAGCATCTCGGCGGCGGCACCTTCTCCGGCGATGAAGGCGTTGATCTCGCGGTGATCGTCAAGCAGACGCTGCAGGGTTTCAATATCGCCATGACCGTAGGCCTGGTTGGCGCGGGCCATCAACAGGGTGAAGTGCTTCTGCTCGGCGTCGTCGCGAGCGAAGTCGGGATGAATGCGCTTGGCGACATCGCGGAAGAGGGCTTTAAGGCTGAGCGGCGGGTCGAATTCTTCGGCTTCGCGGGCCTCGCCGAATGCGGCATCGTGAGTCTCCTGGGCGCGCTGGCGGGTCTCCTCGGCGCGGCGGCGTGCGGAGTCGGAGTCGTAGAGGGCTACTTCACGCTCGGCGATGCGCGCTTCCAGCTCATCGAGCTCAGCGTAGAGGATGCCTACCTGGCGGAGGTAACGGCCTTCGAAGGTCTTGAGCTGGGCGCGGATTTGGGCAAGCTCGGATTCGCGTTCGGCGAGCGTGGCGCGAACGGTCGCGAGCTGCTCGCGCATGTCGAGGAACGCGGCAGCGTCCGGAATTTGCTGAAGAATGATTTCGGCTGGCATGCGGCTTCCCTTGACGGGAAGTTCTAGTTTACCGGAGCGGCGAAAGTGCTCTTCAAGTGAAGATCACTTTCAGCGCGGCAGCATAGTCCACCGACGGCTTGTACCGCTCCGGCAGCGTCACACTCAGCCCCGCCGCCGTCTGCTTCCACTTCACCTTCGCGTCCGTCCCCAGCAGTTGAACATTCGTTACCTTGCCCGGCTTCGTCGCGGCAGACGTCCCCAGCGACTCCACCACAAACTCCCCCGTTGGCCAGCCCAGCACGATGGTATAAACCACCGTCTTAGCCTTGTTCCGTGTGAAACGTATGTCCTTCTCGCCCAACGTGGTTACGCTCTTGCCCTGGAACGATCCCGCCGTCACCGCATTCGGCCCCTCGCCGTAGACTGCCCACGGCCGGGTCTCGTAGATTGCCTCGCCGTTCGTCTGCATCCACGCTGTAATCCCGTCCAGCACCGCGATCTCCTTGCTATCGATCGTGCCGTCCGGCTTACCCGGAACGTCCAGGATGAAGATGCCGTTCTTGCTGACCGCATCCACCATCCAGTGGATCGCGTCCCTCGGCGGCAGGTATCCGCCATATTCGCCCGGCTTGTCGTACAACTTGCGGTCGTAGTGCCAGTCTCCGATGCAGGTCTCCGACTGCCACACATACGGCATGATCTTACTGGTGATGCCGCGCTCGTAGTCCGCAACCACCGTCTTGGCCAGGTGGTCGGGCACGCCTTTGACGTTGAGGATGCCCTCCTGCTTCCCGCTATGCGTCTGCAGATTGCGGTTGTAGAAATACGCGGCGATATTCATTCCGCCCCACCCCAGCGGAAACAGCGTGTTATCGAAGTACAACAGGTCCGGGTTGTGCTGATCGATCAGATCGCGTGTCCGGTCGTAAAAGTTCTTCACGTACGAGATGTCCGGCAGCGCATTCTCAGGGTGCTTCGGCCCGTAGAGCAGCTGCGGATCAAGCCCCTCCCACCACGTATTCTTTCCGTCTGCCATCGTCATCCGGCCGTCGTACGGCATGCCGGCTCTCGGCCCGGCCTTGTCCGCGTCGTGCGAGGTCTGAAACCACCACCAGTTCCGCGCCTGATGCACGGTCACTCCGAATCTCATTCCCTGCCCGCGTGCCGCGGCGGCCCATTCGCCAACGACGTCCCGGTGAGGCCCAATCGCGCCCGAGTTCCAGGGATGGTGTTTCGATCTCCACGCGTCGAACCCGTCATGATGGTTCGCCAGCGTGATAAACAGCTTCGCGCCCGCCTTCTTGTATCGCGCGATCAGCTCCTCCGGCTGCCAGTTCAACAACGTCCACTGCGCGCACAAATCCTTGTATCCAAACCGGGACGGGTCGCCATAGTGCGCCATCTGGTTCTTGTAGTCGTCCGATCCTTCCATATACATGCTGCGGGCGTACCAGTCCCCATGCTCGGGAACACACTGCGGGCTCCAGTGCGCCCAGATGCCGAACTTCGCGTCCTGATACCACTCCGGCGTCTCATACTGCTGCAGCGAATCCCACTCAGGCTTGTACGGCCCCTCACCGGAGAGTCCCGCAATCGGCCCCACCATCGGCACCCCGTCCAAAGACCCACCCGGAACCGGCAACTCCGGCGGATCGCCCCAGGCCGTCGGCTTCCACTCTGCGTCATCCAATTTTTCCTTGAGGAACTGCCCATCCTTCAGCGCGAAGAACTCCCGCTGCTCCGCCGGTGTCGCGCAGAATGCCGCATAGTCTTCGTTCAACGTGTCGAAGCTCTTGAACGCGGGCGTCTGTGCAACCTTCGCCGCCTCCTCAGGAGAGACCCCTGGAACTTTCGGCTTTGCCTGCCCCGCCTCTGCTGTAGGTGCAACCGTCGCTGCCGCCGCTGCGGCAATCATCTTGCAAAAATCCCTGCGTTCCATTGATTCGCTCCTGACGATTCGTCGCTGATGAAAAGGGTATTTAAAATGTGGCAGGATTATTTCAGTTCCGACCTATCGAGGCAAGTCAGCAACAATAAAGGTCTTGAAATCTCTCTTTGACAATCAGACAAGATTTCACAGACTCACCTGCGCTTGCGACGGATTGGGAGACCGCCCTAAACTCACTGAAAACATTGCCCTCCGCTGCCGGACAGAGTAGAAACAGAGTGGATGCGCAAATCGACCCGCTACTCGCTTCTTATCGTGCTCGCGCTCGTAGCCGCGCTGGCCGTCGCCATCTTCCTGCGCAAGGCCGCTCCGCCGGAGGCCGCGCGGCTGCTGCCTGAGTCCGACGCCATCGTCTACTTCAACCTGAAGCCTCTGCGGCTGGCAACCCACTTCGACCGCACCCCAATCACCCGCAGCGCCGACTACCAGCACTTCATCGACGCCACCGGGATCGTGCCCGAGCGCGACCTCGACGACGCCGCCTTCGCGCTGCACCGCATGGACGACCCCAACGGCCCCAACGGCCCGGTCGGTTACTCCGAGGTCTTCGAAGGCCGCTTCGACGGGACGCGCCTCGCCCGCTATCTTGCGACCATCGCCACCTCGCAGGAGACCTACGACGGCCACACCATCTTCACCATCCCCGTAGGCGACCTCGATCCCAAGACCCGCACTGCGCGCCAGCTCCGCGTCGCACAGCTCGACTACGACACCATCGCCGCCTCCAACATGCCCACGACCGAGCAGATCCACTCCATCCTCGATCGTCACCGCGCGGCGGCATCGCCCTTCTCCGGTTCTTCGTTGCTATCAGCGCGCTATCGCGACGTTCCCCTGCTGTCGAGCGCATGGGCCATCGGCCACATCGGCCTGCCCTTCTCCGAACGCGGCTACATCTCTGTGCTTGGGCTGCAGCTTCCGCTGCCCGAGGACACCACCTTCGTCGCCAGCCTGCGCTATGTGGGCGCGCTGCATCTGCGCATCGAGCAGATCGCTCCCACCGATGCCGAGGCCGCCCGCTCCGCCGAGACTTTGAGTACGCTTCTCAACCTCTTCAAATCCATCCAGCAGGGCCAGCCCCGCACCCCGGCCGACGCGTCGCTGCGTACCGTTATTGCGTCGCTGAGGGTCGAGCAGCACAAGGACCGCACTGTCCTGACCGGGACTGTTCCTCTCGACCTGCTCAAGGAGCTCACTGCGCCATCTGCCAGCCCTCAGCCATGATCCAGCATGGCTGGGCGTGACAAACGCGAGCGGTAAGGTAAATAATCGGGCCGTAAATTTCTCCAGCTTTGAAGCTGGCATCAAACCCTCTCAGGCTTCCATTCGTCAGTTCTATACATAACGAAATAACCTGCCCCCCTCGAATTTGAGATTGTCGGCAATTAGATTTCGCTGCCCCGGCCAGCAGCACCTAAATGTCTTTCAGCATGCAAGGAGTATCCGCATGAATAGACCACTTCCCTCTCTTCTCCAGATGCTTGCGTTCGCCTCCATTGCGTCCGTACTGCCACTGTCGCTCTCCGCTCAATCCACCCAGACCATCACCGGGCAGAACGCCTTCACCGACTACTCGCAGGAGCATCCCGGCGTCCGCCGCAAGATCACCGTCGCCGATCTGCCCGCGCCTGCCCCTGAGCAGTCGGTCGACAACGGGGCCGACATGGTGCCGCGTCCCGACAATGCCTGGCCCCAGGCGCCCAGGGGCTTCAAGGTCGAGCTTTACGCGCAGGACTTCAAGCAGCCCCGTTACATCCTGACCGCGCCCAACGGCGACCTCTTCGTCGCCGACAGCGCTGCGGGTGAGGTCAAGGTGCTGCGCGGCGTTACTGCCGACGGAAAGGTCAAGACGATCGAGACCTATGCCAGCGACCTCGACCATCCATTCGGCATCGCCTTCTACCCCAACGGCGCGAATCCCAAGTGGATCTACATTGCCAACACCACCAGCGTCGTCCGCTTTCCCTACAAAGAGGGCGATCTGAAAGCTACGGCAGCCCCCGAGACCATCGTCCCTGTACTGCCGGGCTACGCGCAGCTACGCGGCGGCGGCCACTGGACACGCGATGTCGTCTTCTCAAAGGATGGCCAGCGGATGTTCGTCTCGGTCGGCTCTGGCTCCAACATCGACGACCCCGACACCCATTCCCGCGAGTTTCACCGCGCCGATGTGCTGGAGTACACGCCCGAAGGCAAGTTCGTGAAGATCTACGCCTATGGCATCCGCAACTGCGTCGGCGAGGCCATCAACCCCATCACCGGGCAGCTCTGGTGCTCGACCAACGAGCGCGACCAGCTGGGCAATAATCTCGTCCCCGACTACATCACCCACATCGAGGAGGGCGGCTTTTACGGCTGGCCCTGGTACTACATCGGCGACCATCCCGACCCACGCCTCGGCGGTAAGCACCCCGAGTTGAAGTCGAAGGTCATCGTCCCTGACGTTCTTCTGCAGCCGCACTTTGCCTCGCTGGAGATGACGTTCTACGACGGCAAGCAGTTTCCTTCTTCCTACGATGGGGATGCCTTCGCCGCGGAGCATGGATCATGGAACCGCAATCAACGCGCTGGCTATGAAGTGATCCGCGTGCCGATGAAGAACGGCCACGCTACCGGAGAGTATGAGGACTTTCTGACCGGCTTCGTCCGCGCCGATGGCAAAGTATGGGGCCGTCCGGTCGGCGTAAGCGTAGCCAAAGACGGCTCGCTGTTCGTCTCCGACGATGGCACCAGGAGCATCTGGCATGTCGTTTATACCGGAAAATAGTCTGGAGAAAGTACGACGGGCGAGGACTCAGTTCCTCGCCCGTTGTGCCGTACACAGCGATTGGATTGTCTTTTCAAACGGTGCTCGTCGGTGCAGATCGGGATTATGCCTCAAGCACTGCACTGCTGCCTAGCTGCCTGACGCCGCGTCCTTACCCAGATTTGCCATCGTTACCCGCATATAGCGGTGTGGGTTAACCGGAGTGTTGCGGATCCGGACCTCGTAGTGAAGATTGGAGCCGGTAACCCTGCCACTGTGGCCAACATATCCGATCACCTGGCCTCGAATCACCACCTGGCCGATGATCGAAGCGAAGGCAGAGAGGTGCGCGTAGCAGCTCTCGACACCATGGCCGTGATCGATGATGACCTCGCGACCGTAGCCATTCACCATTCCTGCCAGCTTCACCACTCCATCGGCAGTTGCGTGTACCGGTGTCCCGGTCGGCGCGGAGATATCGAGGCCCTTATGAAACTCGCCCTCACCGTTGCCCTTGACCGGATCTTCGCGCTCGCCGAAGCTGCTCGTGATCGGTCCCATGACCGGCCACAACGAGGGAGCATACGAAGCCATCTGCAGGTTGCCGGTATCGGTCATATTCAGGCCGCCCGACGGGGTGTAGTCGGGGCTACCGATGACTGTCAGCGCACGCGTCACCGATCCGCTCATCGCGGAGTTTCGCAGAGCGTAAAAAGATTGGAGCGACTTGTAGTAACTGTCATCGGTGAGGCTGTTGCTGGTTTCGGTCAGGGCAGCCGTCGCAACCGATTCGGTGCCGGCCGACCGTCCATGCCGTCCTGTCGTGACCACCACTTTGCCGGTGGAAGTCAGCTTGGCCGCAGTCAGACCGTAAAGGGCCGAAACCTCGCTCGCCAGCGAACCCAGCGACGCAGCCTCTACGTCCTTATCGTGCGCTGTCTTCTCGAGATGCGCATAATCTTTTTGCAGCGAGTTATGGTCCTGTCGAAGCTGGTTGAAGCGTGCCGTCTTGATCAGCATCCGCGAGTACGATCCGGCCATCCCGGTGATCGTAAACATGCCAATTACCGCGGCCGCCACGAAGATATAGGCATAGTGCAGCGGCACCGGAACCTTCTTCAAGCCGCCGTCTTCGTCACGGCTGACGAACATGAGGTAATAACGCTTCTTAAGAATCAATCGACAGTCCAGACCCACATAAATTTTGACCGCACTACAATCGCCGTTCGCAAAGCTTCACTGCGGATGAACTCAAAGGCACGATTCAATCAAGGCAAATGAGCTTCACTAATTGGCATTCCAACATTGCAGTTTTGATTTGAGCGTCTGATACAGCCTAACAAACCAAACGATGCCGCACAACTCGCTTTTGCCACACAATATACCATCGTCATACCACGTTTCGGCCATATTTCGCACACCATGAGAGAGTTAGCCCTGATCGAGCAAATCCGCCGTGACTTCGGCACCTCGCGAAGTCGAGCCGTAGCCCTTGGCATTGGCGACGACTGCGCTATCCTCCGCCCTGCGGCTGGGTCAGAAGTCCTTGTTACGACAGACTTTACCCTCGAAGGGCGACACTTCCGCCGCGATCTGCACCCACCTGAGTCTGTCGGTCACCGGTGCCTTGCGCGTGGTCTCAGCGACCTGGCCGCCATGGGCGCAACCCCCATGACCGCCTTCCTTTCGCTCGCCCTGCCTGCCGATCTAGTCGCGACCGCCAGGGGCCGGGCGTGGACGAGACGCTTTTTCGAAGGCCTGCAAAGCCTCGCCAGACAGCATAAGATCACCCTCGCCGGGGGAGATACCGCTCAGTCCCCGTCCGATGCCATCCTTGCCGATATTGTCCTTCTGGGTACGGCTCCAGCCGGCAAATCGCTGCGCCGGTCAGGGGCACATGCAGGCGATGCGATCTATGTCACCGGATCGCTTGGAGGCGCCGCGACCGAGCTCGCCACCATGCTGGCGGGTGATACGAGACTCAAAAAGGTCAGAGACGTCGCAAATCACCCTCAGACCTTTCCCCAGCCTCGCATCGCCGTGGGGCTGGCTCTGCTTCGCCGCGGGCTGGCGACGGCCTGCATCGACATCAGCGACGGGCTTTCCACCGACCTCATCCACCTCTGCCAGAGTTCCACGCTCTCAGCGGAGATCGAGCAGGCCGCGATTCCTCTGCATCCCCTTGCCGGCAAATTGCGCCCTCGGCAAGCCTTGGACGCTGCCCTCCATGGCGGCGAAGACTACGAGTTGCTCTTCGCGGCTCCGGCATCGGCGCGCATGCCTCGGCAACTTGGGGGTGTCCCCATCACACGCATAGGGCAGTTCACGCGCAAACAGTCCGAGCGCTCACTGATCACCCTGCTTGAGCCAAACGGCAGCCGCGCTACACTTGAGCCACAGGGATGGGAGCACTTTTCCAGCCGGTAGACTCCCCCTCCATTCGGAGACTCATGCGCGATTCCACAAAGATCATCCGCTCCGGTCTGACCCCGGCCGTTCCCGGCACACCGCTCCACTCCGGCCCGGTCTTCGCGGCTCCGTACCATACTCCCGGCGACCCCGCGAACGCGGCTTACAGCTACGCCCGCTCCCATAACCCCACCTGGACGGAGCTGGAACGTGCCATCGCCGAGATGGAGTCCGGCCCCGGCTACAGTGCCAATACACTGGTTTTCGCCTCGGGCATGGCTGCCACTACCGCGGTCTTTGGAGCCATCCTGCGCCCCGGAGACGCTGTCGTGCTTCCCTCAAACGCTTACTTCGCCGCCCGTGTGCTGGCGCAGGAGTACTTCGCCAAGATGGGCATCGAGCTTCGCACCGCCCCCACCGCCCGCAATGCGCAGGCCGAGCTGTTGGGGGGTGCAAAGCTGCTTTGGCTGGAGACGCCCAGCAATCCCACCATGGAGATCTGCGACATCGCCGCGCTGTGCGAAGCGGCCCGCCGTGAGGGCGTGCTGGTAGCCGTCGACAACACCACCGCCACTGCGCTGGGCCAGCGCCCGCTCGCGATGGGCGCAGATTTCTCCGTCGCCTCCGACGCTAAATCCATGACCGGCCACAGCGATATCCTTCTCGGCCACGTAGCCACGCGCGACCTCGAGCTGCTTACGAAGATCGACCAGTGGCGCACGCTTACCGGGGGCATCCTCGGCCCCATGGAGGCTTGGCTCGCCCTGCGCTCCATCGCCACGCTGCCCCTGCGGCTTGAGCGAAGCTGCGAAAATGCCCAGCACATCGCGGAGTTTCTGACGACGCGCAAAGAGGTCGAGAGCGTCCTCTACCCCGGCCTGCCCACGCATCCCGGCCACGCGATTGCGGCGAAGCAGATGCAATACTTCGGCGCGGTGCTCAGCTTCACTCTGCACGACCGCTTAGCCGCAGAGAAATTTCTGGCGAACGCAAAACTCCTCACTGAAGCCACCAGCTTCGGCGGCATCACCACCACCGCCGAACGCCGCGCCCGCTGGGGAGGCGATGCCATTCCCGAGGGCTTCATCCGCATGAGCGCGGGCTGCGAGGCCATCGAAGACCTCCTCGAAGATATGGCCCAGTCATTGGACCAGATCCAATGACACAAAGCTGGACCGCCGAAGTCCTGAAGCAGTCGCCAATGATCGCGCCCGCCCGCCAGTTCACCTATCCTCAGCAGATCGCAGGCGAAGAGGACGCACTGGCCCGAGGCGCGTTGCAACTGATGGTCCGGCCCGCCAGCGGCGGAGCCTTTCTCGCCACCTGCGCCCTCGGCTTCAACGATCCCAGCATGCCCACTGGCGTCTTCGCCTGCCCAAACCCGGACGAACTTTGCGCCGTCGCTGGAGGGTACGCCTACATCGTCGACACGGCGCACCCCGAACGCAGCACTCACATTACGCTCAAGCCGGTGGTCGAAGTGCGCTCGCTACCCGAGCAAGATCTGCTGCTTTTCTCGGGTTTCCACAGCGTCATCGCCTGGGGCAAAGATGGCCAGGCGTGGCACACAGCAAAGCTAAGCTGGGAGGGCCTTCGCATCACGGTCGTCGAGGGCAACACGCTGCACGGCTTCGGCTGGAACCTGATGACCGACAAAGAAGTCGCCTTCTCCGTCGATCTGCTTACAGGGCAGCATCAGGGTGGGGGGTTTTCTCCTCCGCAAAGGCAAAAAAACTGAGCGAGGCGTCGCCCTGCTTCACCAACCGCGTATGCTCCAATCCGCCATAGCGCGCGGCCAGCTTCGCTTTTTTGGTATGCTCCGCAATCACCAGCGCATCGGGCGCAAGCATCTCGCGTCCGCGAGCGCTGCCGAGAAAGCTCAGCGTGCCCGCATATTCCGCCTCTGCCTCATACGGCGGATCGAGAAAGATCAGATCGATCTGCTGGGTAAGCTTGCCCAGCTTCTGCAGCACAGCGCCGACTCCGCGCGGCTCAATCGTATAGCCGCTGCTGATCTTCAGTGCCGCAAGATTAGTGCGAAGCGAGGCGAGTGCAGGATCGGCATTTTCGGCGAACCAGACATGGGCCGCACCACGGCTCAGGGCCTCGATTCCAACTGCGCCGGTTCCGGCATAGAGGTCGACAAAGCGGCAGCCTTCGAGCCGCGGCGAAAGAATGCTGAAGAGAGTCTCACGCAATCGGTCGCTCGTTGGCCGTGTATCCAGACCACGCGGAGCGGCGAGCTGACGGGAGCGATAGGTTCCTGCAATAACGCGCATCTCCCGATGGTATGACGGCAGCGCATACAATGATAGCTATGCGTGGGTGGTCATTTCCGATCGGCAGATTTCTCGGCGTGGATATTCGCATCCACACCTTCCTT
>NZ_DATKQC010000004.1:0-14445 GCF_035532915.1 Edaphobacter sp. | reverse complement strand
CACCGCCGGGACACCGCGAGATGCCCAGGCCCACCAACCTGAAGGTGCTGCCCAAAAATATCTCCACCAAAGACCTGCTGGCGACCATGCATGGGTTTACCGGCGCGCTCGGCGTGCACTGCACCTTCTGCCACGAAGAGGACGCCACCACTCACCACCCTAACTTCGCCTCCGATGCCAAGCCCGAGAAGAAAGCCGCACGCATCATGATGCGCATGACCCAGAACATCAACGGCAAATATCTGGCCAGCCTTCCCGACCACGGCGACATGCAGAAGGTCGGCTGCGGCACCTGCCACCGCGGCAACTCCACTCCCAAGGAATTTGTGCCTCCACCGGAGCAGCACGGTCCTCCGCCGCCGCCAAAATAGCTATCGGTAGCTTGTTCGCACGTCACTTCGGCTGAAGCTGCTCACAGTCACCCTGTGAGCAGCGCAGCATGGAAGCCTCTTCTTTACCAGATCGTTATCGCGCGGATTCTAAACGGCCCGCCCGGCGCTCACGCCCGAAGCCCAGGCCCACTGAAAGTTATATCCCCCCAGCCACCCGGTCACATCCACCACTTCGCCGATGAAGTAGAGCCCCGGAACCTTCCTGCTCTCCATCGTCTTCGCGTCCAGCTCCGCCGTGTCCACGCCGCCAGCCGTCACCTCGGCCTTGGCGTAGCCCTCGGTGCCCGCAGGCACCACCCGCCATGCATGAACCTCCCGCTCCATGGCTGCAAGTGAAGTGTTGGACCAGTCCTTAGGCTCGTGCAGCGCTACCCACCGCTCCGCCAACCGCCCCGGTAAAACTGCTCGCAGCGCGGTCACAGCAGCACCAGCATCCCGCCGGGTATTCTTTATCAGCAGCGGAGCGAAGACCTCGATCCCCGGAGCCATATCGACCTCGACTGCCTCTCCCGCTCGCCAGTAAGACGAGACCTGCAGGATCGCCGGTCCGCTCAGGCCGCGGTGTGTCACCAGCATCTTCTCGCGGAAGCTGCCGCGCCGCTGCTTCTCGCCTGTCGCCGCCACCACCTCAGCCGACAGCCCGGTCAGATCGCACCACCGCGAGGCATCCTCGCCGCTCATCACCAGCGGAACCAAAGCCGGACGGCACTCCACCACCCGCAGCCCGAACTGCTTCGCCAGGTTGTATCCGAATCCTGTGGCGCCCATCTTCGGAATCGACAGGCCGCCCGTAGCCACTACTACCGACTCCGCGTGAAATACGCCAGCCGAGGTCTCGACCACAAACTTTCCGTCCCATTTTACCGAGAGCACTTGCGCCCCGGTCACTACGCGAACGTCAGCCTCCGCGCACTCGTGCTCCAGCATTGTCACCATGTCCATGGCCGAGCGGTCGCAGAACAACTGCCCCAGCGTTTTCTCGTGGTAGCGAATCCCATGCTTTTCGACCAGCGCGATGATGTCCGCAGGCGTAAACCGCGCCAGCGCCGACTTGGCAAAGTGCGGATTGCCGGACAGAAAGTTCTCCGCCCGGCAATGGATGTTGGTGAAGTTGCACCGCCCACCGCCGGAGATCAGGATCTTCTTGCCGACGCGCTCGGCATGGTCCAGCAGAACGACGCGCCGCCCCCGCCGCCCGGCCTCCACCGCGCACATCAACCCCGCTGCGCCACCGCCCAGCACCACTACATCCGTGTCATGCGCCTTATCTCCCATGTCCCTCTAGTTTCGCATTCACCATGGTTGCAGGTTGTCTCTGGTGATGCTGCCTCGATCGTGAGAAGATTTCTATATGAGCGATTTCATTCCTAAAGCAGGCAGCGTAAAGGTAGGCGGATTGGGCCGGGCAGCGCAGAAGCGGCAGGCCGCCCTCGAAAAGGCAGCTCAGGTAAAGAATGGCGCCAAGCCGTCTCCCACGGCGTCCGTGGCATCCTTCAAGGCGAAAGATTCCTTCGCCAACACCAAGAAGACGACCTTCCAGCGCAAGGCGGTCTAGGCAACAGGGCAAGCCCTCGATAGCCCCGTCGCATCCCCGTGCGACCATAGAGTAATGCCGCAGCCCTTCACAGAATCGCGTCCTTTGAAAATATCCGCCGCCCAGCCCCACGGTCCGGCGGCGACCGTTACCCGGCGCGCCGCAGACCGCCTCCGCGCAGGCCATCTCTGGGTTTACCGCTCCGACGTCGAATCGCTTATCCCGCCCATGGGAGCTGCTGAGATCGCTCCCGGAACGCTCACCACCGTCGTCGACAGCCGCGGCATCCCGTTGGGCACCGCGCTCTATAGCGCAGCCTCGCAGATCACCCTTCGCCTCGTCTCGCCCGAAGCCGCCCAGACCCGGGATGCCTATCTCACTCAGCTTCAGGAGCGAGTCAACGCAGCCCTCACCCTGCGCGAGGAGCTGGCCCCCGACTCTGAGCAAAACAATGCCAGCCGCCTCCTCTTCTCCGAGGCCGACAACCTCCCCGGCATCATCGCCGACCGCTACAACGACCTCGTCATTCTGCAGCTTCTCACCCAAGGCACAGCGCAGAACGACGTTCGCCAGGTTCTCACCGCCATCTTCCGCGACCGTCTCCACCCCGCCACCATCATCGAGCGGCCCGATCCCAAGATCCGCGAGTTGGAGCAACTGGCCGCACCCTCGCCGGCCCCGCTCTATGCCAGCGACGAGTCGAGCTTAACCCTGACGACCGTCTTCACGATCAACGGCCTGAAGTTGAACTACGACGCCACCTCCGGGCAAAAGACCGGAGCTTTCCTCGACCAGCGTTTGAATTATGCTGCCGCCGCAAGCTATGCTCGCGGCCGGGCGCTGGATATCTGCACCTATCAGGGAGGCTTTGCCCTGCACATGGCTCAGCACTGCGATCAGGTCACTGGCATCGACGCCAGCCGCGCCGCGCTTGAGGTTGCCGACCGCAATCTTGAGCTAAACCCTCAGCTCAAGGCCAGGATCGAGTGGATTGAAGCCGACGCCTTCGAGTTTCTGCGCGAGTACGAGGCCACCGGGGAGAAGTTCGACACCATCGTCCTCGACCCGCCTGCCTTTGCCAAGTCGAAGCGGGCCGCCGAAGGCGCTCTCCGCGGCTATAAAGAGCTGAACCTTCGCGCCATGAAGATGTTGAACCCCGGCGGAACACTGGTGACCTGTTCCTGCTCCCACCACGTCTCGCCCGAGGAGTTTACGGCGGTGGTGGCCTCAGCCGCCTCGGACGCCGGACGTCGCGTGCAGATGCTCGAGACCCGGGGCGCCGCTCCCGACCACCCGGCGATTCTGACACTGCCGGAGACGACTTATCTCAAGTGCCTGATCTGCCGGGTCAATTGAGCTTAGTGTCTAATTTTCCGCATTTTCCACAACACGCAATCGGGATGTGGAAATGTGGCTTCTGCAGTAAAACCTACAAGATGTAACGCGACAGGTCCTGATCTTTGACGATCGAGGCTACCTGCTGGCGAACATATTCCGGGTCGACGACAATCACCTTCTCCACGCCATCCGCTGTCTGCCGTTCGATCACCGGGAGGGGAGGAGCGGCTTTTTCGCCTTCTTTGAGCGGTGCCGAAGCTCCAATTTCTCCTATAACGCCCTCTTCCGTCACCTCGGTGCGTGGGCTCTTGAACAGGTCAGGAGCCTGGAAGCTGATCTCGTCGAGCACCCGCTCCAGAATCGTGTGCAGACGTCTCGCCCCAATGTTTTCAGTGGTTTCGTTCACCCGGAAGGAGAACTGCGCCATCTCTTGAATCGCTTCCTTCGTGAATTCCAGCTTCAGGCCCTCGGTCTCGAGCAGCGCCGTGGCCTGTTTCACCAGCGACGACTTCGGCTCGGTCAGAATCCGTACAAAGTCGTCTACCGTCAGCGACTGCAGCTCGACCCGGATGGGAAAACGTCCCTGCAACTCTGGGATGAGGTCGCTGGGTTTGGAGACGTGGAAGGCACCGGCGGCGATGAACAGGATATGGTCGGTTGAGACCATGCCGTACTTGGTGCTGACCGTCGTCCCTTCGACGATGGGCAGGATGTCGCGCTGCACGCCCTCGCGGGAGACGTCGGGGCCGTGGCCGCCCTCGCGCCCGGCGATCTTGTCGATCTCATCGAGAAAGACCATGCCGGAGTCTTCCACGCGCTCCACCGCGAGGCGCGTCACCTGGTCCATGTCGATCAGGCGGCTCTCCTCCTCCTGCACCAGATACTCGAATGCATCGGAGACCTTCATCTTGCGTTTCTTGGTGCGGTTGCCAAACAACCCCGGCAGCATGTCCTTGAGGTTGATGTCCATCTCTTCCGAGCCCTGGTTGGTAAATACCTCAAAACTCGGCTGGTTACGGTCGCGCACGTCCAGTTCGACCATGCGCTCGTCGAGCTTGCCCTCGCGGAACTGCTGGCGTAGCTTGTCCCTCGTCCGCTGCTCGCGCTCGCCGGGCTTCTCGTCGTCATCGTTCGCCGGAGTGGCCGCGGGCAACTGAATCACATTGCTTCCGGCCTCGTGCGTGGCAGCTGCCGCTGTAGAAGTTGGGGAAGCAGAAGCTGCGGGCGTAGGCGGCAGCAGCAGGTCGAGCAGGCGGTCTTCGGCGGCAAGCTCGGCCTTGTCCTCCACCTCGTCCATCTTCTCTTCGCGCACCATGTCGATGGCGATCTCCACCAGATCGCGGACAATCGACTCGACGTCGCGGCCCACGTAGCCGACCTCGGTAAATTTGCTGGCTTCCACCTTCAGAAAGGGCGAGTTGGTCAGCTTGGCCAGCCGCCGCGCAATCTCGGTCTTGCCGACGCCGGTCGGCCCAATCATGATGATGTTCTTGGGCATGATCTCTTCGGCCAGCTCGGGCGGAAGCTTCTGCCGCCGCATCCGGTTGCGCAGCGCAATGGCCACGGCGCGCTTGGCGGCATGTTGCCCAACGACGTACTTGTCCAGCTCCGCAACGATCTCTCGCGGCGTCATCTCATCGAGCGCAAGCGCCTGGTCTTCCGCAGTTCCCGGTAAAAAAATTGCCATAAAAAAGTGTCCTAGCTTTAGCTGTTAGCTCCTAGCTTTTAGCTAGAAGCGTGGTCCAGTTGAGGTGCAGGTAGATGAAGCTAAAGCTAACGGTAAATCGCTGACAGTCAGCTTCACTCCGCCTTCAACTCTTCAATCGTCATCTGGTCGTTCGTGTAGATGCAAATCTGACCGGCAATCTTTAGACTCTTCACCGCGATCTCACGTGCCGACAGGTCGGTATTTTCCATCAGCGCCCGCGCGCTGGCCAGCGCATAGCTTCCGCCGCTGCCGATGGTGGCGATTCCTTCATCGGGATCGATCACATCGCCCGTACCGCTGAGCAGAAATGTTTGCTTCGGGTCGGCCACAATCAGCAACGCCTCAAGCTGACGCAGCATCTTGTCGGTGCGCCAGTCTTTGGCCAACTCCACGGCAGCGCGGCCAAGGTTTCCGGCATACTGCTCCAGTTTGGTCTCGAAGCGGGCGAACAGTGAGAAGGCGTCCGCCGTCGATCCGGCGAATCCAGCCAGAACTTTATCCTGATAGAGTCGGCGAATCTTCTTCGCGGAACCCTTCATGATCGTGGAGCCGAGCGACACCTGCCCATCGGCAGCCATCACCACCGAGTCGCCGCGCCGCACGCAGATTACGGTGGTCGAGCGGATACGCCGACCTTCACCCAGATCGAGCGGGTGAGCGAGCGGGGTAGAGACGGCCTTCAGGCGGGTTTTCTCACGAATTGGGGACGAGGAAAGAGGCTTCATGGTCACTCCTCAGTATATCGTCAACCCGCTGCCTAGCCGCCAAAGGCGATCTGCCCCAACAGCACGACATTCAGCGTAAGGATGATGCCGACTGCCACCCATCCTGCGATCTTCGTCCGCCTTGCGCTGACAAAGGTGTCCATCACCGAAGGCCGGTTGGTCAAAATCAGCAGGGGAATCAGGGCGAACGGCAGCGTAAAGCTCAGAATGACCTGCGAAAGAAGCAAAATCTTCAGGGGGTCGAGCCCCACTGCAATGACGATCAACGCTGGAATGATGGTAATCAAGCGTCGCAGGAAGATAGAAAACTTGATATCGAGGAAACCCTCGATGATCACCTGCCCAGCCATAACGCCAACGGTAGACGATGAAAGCCCTGAGCAAAGAAGTGCGACGGCAAAAACAATCGCGGCAGCAGGACCAAGTAACGGACCCAGTGTCCGGTAAGCCTGTTCCACATCGGCGACAGGGGAACCCATGTGCACGAACGCGACCGCGGCCATCACGATCATGGCGGAATTAATCAGCCACGCTCCATTCATTGCCACGAGCACATCGATCAGCTCGAACTTCAGGTACTTCCTCCGCCGCGAAAACCCTGCCATGACAGGCTTCTTCTTCAGCTCTTGCACCCTCGGCTGCACCAGCGCTGAGTGGAGGTAAATCACATGCGGCATCACCGTCGCTCCAAGCATGGCGACGGCTGTGTAAATGCTGTCGTGGAAAGCTCTGGAATTACTGACATCAAGCCTTGGAATCAGTGTGGAGAAAGCAACGGCCCGCCAATCCGGATGCACGAGGAAAACCTCAAAGCCATAGCACAGGCCGATGACGCCGACGAAGGCCATAATGCCCCGCTCCAGCCACTGGTACCCCGCTAAATCCAGCGCCAGGATTAGGAACACAGCAACAGCAGAAACCAGCGCTGAAACGAACATCGTCTCCGTACGCGTCCATCCATGCATAAGCATGGTCGGACCGACGAGAAGATAAAACCCTAGGGCTGCACCCAGAAACTCGGCCAGGTCTGTCGCAATGGCGGAGACCTCGGCTGCCACCCAAAGAAAAATCGTCATCGGCCGTGAAAAATGTCTGCGGCAGTTCTGGGGCAGCGTCAGTCCGGTCACGATTCCCAGTTTGGCTGCAAGATACTGGATGAGAATGGCCATCGCATTCGACCAAAGCAATACCCAAAGCAAGCGATAGCCAAACTGGCTGCCGCCTTGAATATTGGCCGCGAAGTTTCCTGGATCGATGTAGGCGACGGAGGCTACAAACGCAGGCCCGAAGTACGTCCACAGCTCGTTTCGCCGAAATTTGAAGCCGCGTGGCTCTGCCGTGGCCAGCGCAACCGCTGAGCCAGCAACCGGTTCCGCCTCCGTACCGGCATACGACGATGATGGAAGGTCCGCCATGCCACTCCAAGAAAAGATGTCAGGGGAGCCGCCTCAATTTAGGTTCCCCTAATATTTAGGTATACCTAAATCATCGGAATGCGTCAAACTAATTCTGGAGCCAGTCCATGTCACCCCGCCGCCAGGCAAACCGGAACAGCGAATCTGTCGACAACTACCTCAAGGCCATCCTCGCGCTGGGTGGCGCGGAGCAGCGCCGTGTCACCAGCACGGCTCTTGCCGACCACCTCGGGGTCGCTCCTGCCTCGATCACCAACATGCTGCAAAAACTGGCGGCGGCGGCAACGCCTCTGGTCGAATACGAGCGCCATCGCGGGGTGCAGCTGTCCGCGGCGGGGAAGCGCAGGGCGCTCGAGGTGCTGCGCCACCATCGCCTGATCGAGACTTTTCTCTACGAGGTCCTCGATTACCCGATTGAAGAGATTCACGAAGAGGCCGAGCGGTTGGAGCACTTTATCTCCGAGCGCTTCGAGGAGCGCATCGCCGCCAAGCTGGGCCATCCTCGCATCGATCCTCATGGACACTCCATCCCGACCATGGAAGGGGAGATGGCCCTGCAGAACTCCATCCTTTTGACCGAAATCGAGCGGGAAGGGGTCTTCACCATCGACAGCGTCTCCGACCGCGATGCGCTTACGCTGCGTCAACTCAAAGCCAGCGGCATCAAGCCCGGAGCCAGGCTCCGCGTCAGAAAGAAGACGGAGGCCCAGGGCTATTTGGTGAGCATTGGCCGCTCTTCCGCAGCCTTCGACCTCTCGCACGAGGCGGCTGGCGATATCCGGCTGTTGGCTGAGCAAATCAATCTGCGTCCGCGCGCGATTTGATACGTGGTTTGACTCCGGGAACGGTGTTGCCTAGGCTCAAAGTGAGAGAACGGAGATACATCTGCAAATGAAAGTTCTGGTAATCGGCGGCGGTGGCCGCGAGCATGCCCTTGTCTGGTCGCTCCTCAAATCGCCGCAGGTCGACGAGGTTGTATGCGCCCCCGGCAACGGCGGCATCGCGAAGATAGCCCGCTGCATCCCCGTAGACGTCAATAGCCTTACCTTGATGGTCGAGGTAGTCGAGGCGGAGCGCCCTGACCTCACCGTCATCGGGCCGGAGGTGCCGCTCTCGCTCGGCATCGTCGATGAGCTTAACCGCCGCAATCTGCGCGTCTTTGGCCCCACGCAGGCTGCTGCCAGGCTCGAATCGAGCAAGGCCTTCGCCAAGGAGTTCATGCAGCGCCACGGCATCCCCACGGCTGCCTACGCCGTCTGCACCAGCCTCGCCGAGGTGCGCGAGCAGCTCAACCACTTCACGCTTCCTGTGGTGGTCAAGGCCGACGGCCTCGCCGCAGGGAAAGGCGTGGTGATCTGCGAGACCCGTTTGCAGGCTGAATCCGCCGCCGCCGAGATGTTCAGCGGAGCGCTGCTCGGCACCCATGAGACCGAGATCGTCCTCGAAGAGTTCCTCACCGGCGAAGAGCTGTCCTTCTTTGCGCTTTGCGACGGAAAGCATGCTGCGCCGATTGCCTCCGCGCAGGACCACAAGCGCGTCGGTGAAGGCGACACCGGCCCCAATACCGGCGGCATGGGAGCCTATTCGACCGACGGACTTACGACTGCCGCCATGCGCGACTGGCTTACCACAAATGTCGCCCAAAAAGTGGTTGACGGCATGGCCTCCGAGGGCCACCCCTTCAAAGGCATCCTCTTCTGCGGCATCATGATGACGCCTCGCGGCCCGATGGTGTTGGAGTTCAACACCCGCTTCGGCGATCCCGAGACCCAGGCCATTCTTCTGCGCATGCAGACCGATATCGTCGATCTCTGTAACGCCTCGATCGACGGCACGGCCAACGCCCTCGACATCAGGATGCATCCGGGAGCCAGCGTCTGCGTCATCGCCGCCAGCGGAGGCTATCCCGGCAAATATGCCTCGGGCAAGCCCATTCACGGCATTGCGGACCAGGCTGGCAACGACGTCGTCGTCTTTCACTCCGGTACTGCCATTAAGGATGGCCAATTGGTCACTGCCGGAGGCCGCGTCCTCGCCATCACATCGATGGCGCCGGATCTGCACACGGCGCTCGACCTGGCCTATGCGCAACTGGCAAAGATTTCGTTCGAGGGAATGCAGTTCCGCCGCGACATCGGCCATCGTGCATTGGCACTGGAGCAGAGATAAAGAAAGATAAGTAGAGATTAAAGAATCGAAGCGAGGGAAAGAAATATGGTTGCGTTGACGGGCGAAGAGTTGCTGGCATGGGCCGATAAGACCGCCGAGCAGTGGCGCAAGCTGTTAGAAGCTCATCCATCCTTGCTGGCCGTGCCATGCGACGTAGCTGGCGTAAAGACCGTGGGCGAGCTGATGCAGCACATCGTCGCGGCGCAACTGCGCTATGCGGAGCGGCTCGCTGGATCGACGGCGACGGCGTACGAGGAGATCAAATACGGCACCGCCGCCGAGCTGTTTGCGACGCACGCGCAGGGAATGGATCTGTTCCGCGCACTTCTCGCCGATCCAGCTTATGTCTGGGACGAAGAGGTAGAGTTCGTCACTCGGCGCGCAGGCACCCTCGTGGCTACGCGTAAGACGTTCTTCATCCATGCGATGACGCACGGCATCCGCCACTATGCGCAACTGGCAACGCTGGTGCGGCAGCATGGAGTTACACCGGACTGGCCCATGGACTACCTGTTCATGGGTGCGCGGTGGGCCTGAATCGCCGCCTGCTCCTGCGCCGAGAGACTCTATTCACATGAAAAGGTACAACCTTTGATTGACATTCTTTCGGCACCACAATAAAGTGGCGCTGACATGAAAAAAGCCGCCGCTCTACTTTGTTTTCTCGCATCCTTCGCCTATGCACAGACGCGTCCCGCCATCACCGGTATCGCGTTCGTCCGCATGTACACGGCAGATCCAACAGCCTCCACTGCCTTTTACAAGGACAAGCTGGGCTTCGACCGCACCACAAAAGACGGCATCGCCCACTACGCCGTCAACGATTCGCAATGGCTTGAAGTAGCTCCGCTGCCCACTCCTGCACCGCAGTCCCGTATCGCTGCGATTGCCTTCACTACTCGCAATGCCGCTGCGCTGGAGCAGTATCTCAAGGCCCATGCCGTAGTCGTCGACCAACCCCTTCACGATGGCAGCTTCGCCGTCCACGACCCGGAGGGCCAGCTTGTCATCTTTGTGCAGCAGCGCCCGGCGTCATCCAAGGCCGTCTCACCCCGTGCCACCGCTCGGCGCGTGATCCATACCGGCTTCTGGGTCCACGACCGCGCCAAAGAAGACCACTTCTGGCGCGACATCCTCGGCTTCCGCCCGCTGTGGTTCGGTGGCCCGCATGACGGCGAGCTGAATTGGATCAGCAGCCAGGTTCCCGACGGCACCGACTGGATCGAGTACATGCTCGACAGCAGTGCCCATCCCAACCCCCATTCTCTGGGCAGCATGAACCACTTCTCCCTTGGCGTGGCCCAGATGAGCGATGCCGAGCAGGCACTGGCCCGCAACGGCTGTACTGGCCCCGAGTGCCGCAAGACCCAGATGGGGCGCGACGGCAAAGTCCAGCTCAACCTCTTCGATCCCGACCTTACGCGGGTGGAGTACATGGAGTTCAAGCCATCTGGACCCATTTGCTGCTCGCCCTTCACAGCCCCGCCACCCACCGCGAAAGAAAACCGCTAACAGCTCTGGGCCAGACGCTCATACAGAACGTGTGGCCCAGTAGTAAATCCTTCGCCTCTCAATCGGCTGCTTCTACTCCGCGGCTAATTCACACACTCACCGTCGCCGGAAGAATCTCCGCCACATCGACCCACTGCGTCGGATAGTTCCCGGTGTAGCAAGCCGTGCAATATGTGTTCGGCTCGGCATCGCCTTCGGTGCAGCAATGGATCAGGCCATCGAGCGAGAGATAGGCCAGCGAGTCTGCCTCGATATATTTGCAGATCTCTTCGACGGAATTATTCGCCGCGATCAAATCTTTCTTGCTGGGCGTATCTACTCCATAGAAACAGGGTGAAATCGTAGGCGGACACGAGATGCGCAGATGCACTTCCTTCGCTCCCGCAGCGCGAACCATGCGCACGATCTTTCGCGAGGTCGTTCCCCGGATAATCGAGTCGTCAATCAAAACAACGCGTTTGCCCTCCAGCAACGGCCGCACGGGATTCAGCTTCATCCTTACGCCAAAGTCGCGCACCCGCTGCTCAGGCTGGATGAAGGTGCGGCCAACATAGTGGTTGCGGATCAGGCCCAGGTTGAAGGGAATCCCCGACTCCTCTGCGTATCCAATCGCCGCGGTCACGCCGGAGTCCGGTACGGGGACGATCAGGTCGGCAGGAACGCCCGACTCCCGCGCCAACTGCCGCCCCATCTCCGCTCGCGACTGCTGCACCCAACGGCCGAAGATCTTCGAGTCGGGACGCGCAAAATAAACGTGCTCGAAGATGCAGCTCGCCTGTTGGGTGGTTGTATCGAAGTAGCGGCTGGTCACGCCGTCTTCCGACACCATGATCAGCTCGCCGGGCTTTACCTCGCGCTCATACTTGGCGTGCAGCAGGTCGAAGGCGCAGGTCTCAGAGGCAAACACAAACGTATCCGGAGCGCCGTTCTCCCCGGAAATTCTTCCCATCGCCAGCGGCCTGAACCCATGCGGATCGCGCGCTGCGAAGATGCGATTGCGCGTCATCATCACAATCGAAAATGCTCCCTCGACCTGCGACAGCGAGTCGGCGATGCAGTCCACCAGTGTGTTCTTTTTCGAGTGCGCGATGAGTTGAATAATGATCTCGGAGTCCGAGGTCGTCTGGAAGAGCGCACCATCGCGCTCCAGCCGCTCCCGTGCCGTACCCAGGTTCACGAGGTTGCCATTATGCGCAATGGCGATTAACCCCTTAGTGCTTTCGACCGAGATAGGCTGCGCGTTCAGCAACGCCGAATCACCCGTCGTCGAGTAGCGTGTATGACCAATCGCAATATGTCCCGGCAGCTTGGCCAGCACATCGTCGGTAAAGATCTCCGACACCAACCCCATGCCCTTGATGTCGTTGACGTTTTGCCCGTCGGCCGAGGCGATACCGCCGGACTCCTGCCCGCGATGCTGCAACGAGTACAGCCCCCAGTAGGTCATCCGCGCCGCGTCGGGATGGTTGTAGATGGCAATCACGCCGCACTCTTCGCGCAGCTTATCGAATGGAGTCTCGTCTTCGTCCATCTCGTCTACCGGATTGTTCTGTAGTGCAAGCGAAGTATCCATTATGCCGTCACCACCTCATCCGCAAGCTGCGCATCGAGCGCGCCAGCCCAAACAGATTTCAATGCAGAGACCGAGTCAGAAATTGCCGAGCCCTTCGGGGTAAAGATATCCAGCACAGGACCCCCGGTGGTGCCGATATCGCGGACGGTGATCGATCCGAACTGGCCGCAGACCTCGGTCAATCGCGTAAAAGTCGCATCGGTGCATGTCACCAGCATCACGCTGGCCTCTTCGCCAAAGAGTTCCGCAGCCACAACGTCGCCATCGAGATGGTCGAGGCTGACTGCCGCGCCCACTCCTCTGGTGAAGCTGGCCTTGGCCAAAGCGACCGCGATGCCGCCGTCGGAGATGTCGCTGGCCGATGTAATCAAACGCTCGTCCGCCAACGCGGCGAGGCATTTGTGAAGCTCTGCCTCTTTCGCGATCTCCAGACGAGGCGGCGTGCCCCAGAAAGAATTCAGAATCGCCTTGGCATAATCCGATGATCCAAAGGACTGAAGCCCGTCCCGCGAACCATTGGTCGAGAGCAGAATGATCCGCTCGCCACCCTTTCGGAATCCGTTCGGTACAGACTTGGTCACATCTTCAATAATTCCGACGATCCCAAGCACTGGAGTCGGATAGATTCCCTCGCCCTTGGTCTCGTTGTAGAGCGAGACATTGCCGCCGGTGATCGGCGTACCTAGCGCGATACAAGCCTCGGCGATGCCATCGATCGCGTTTGAGAGCTGCGCCATAATCTCGGGCTTCTCGGGATTGCCGAAGTTCAGGCAGTTCGTGGCTGCGACCGGAGTCGCCCCCGTACAAGCCACCTTGCGCGCAGCCTCAGCGACGGTATGCATGGCACCCAGCTTCGGATCGAGGTAAGTCCACCGACCGTTGCCCGCCAGAGCCATGGCCAGCCCGCGCTCGTGACCGGCGGAGCCTGAATCCTTGATGCGCATTACGCCAGCCTCGCTGCCCGGTCCCTGTACGGTGTTCGTTTGCACCATCGAATCGTACTGCTCATAGACCCAGCGCTTGTCGCAGATATTCGCGCTCGCCAGCAGCTTCTTCAGGTCGGCGGTGTAGTCGCGAGGCTTCTTCAGCTCTTCCAGCACCGCAGCCGGAGGATCGAGCGGCACCGGGGCCTTCCACGTGCCTACCGGACGGTGGTACAGGGGAGCATCGTCGGTGAGGCTCCTATTAGGAATATCGGCCATCAGCTCACCGTGCTGGGTGATGACCATGTTCGGCTTGGCGGTTACGGTGCCGACGATCGAGGCGTCGAGTCCCCACTTCTTGAAGACGTCGAGGACCTCCTGCGCGCGCGGCTTGTCGGCCACCAGCAGCATCCGCTCCTGCGACTCCGACAGCATGATCTCGTAGCTGGTCATGCCGGTCTCGCGCTGCGGCACCAGGTCGAGCTCGACGGTCAGGCCGAGGTCGCCGCGGCCACCCATCTCGCAGGTCGAGCAGGTCAGGCCCGCTGCGCCCATGTCCTGAATGCCCAACACCGCGCCGGTCGCCATCGCCTCAAGGCACGCCTCGAGCAGCAGCTTCTCCATAAATGGATCGCCCATCTGCACGTTGGGCCGCTTCTGCTCGCTGCCCTCGGTGAACTCTTCGGAGGCCATGGTCGCGCCATGAATGCCATCGCGGCCAGTCTTCGCTCCGACATAAATCACCGGATTGCCTATGCCGGTCGCCTTGGCATAAAAGATCTCGTCGCGCTTCACCAGTCCCAGCGCAAAGGCATTCAGCAGTGGATTACCCGAGTAGCAGCTCTCAAATCGCGTCTCGCCGCCCAGGTTCGGAACGCCGAAGCAGTTGCCGTATCCGGCCACACCATGCACGATTCCGGTGGCTACCTGGTGATTCTTGCGCCGCAGCGCCTCGTCAGGCTCGGCCTCGTCGAGAGGTCCAAAGCGCAGGGAGTCCATCACTGCCAGCGGCCGTGCGTTCATGGTGAAGATATCGCGGAGAATGCCGCCCACGCCGGTCGCCGCGCCTTGATAGGGCTCGATGTAGCTGGGGTGATTGTGCGACTCGATCTTGAAGGCGCAGGCCCAGCCATCGCCCACGTCGATGATTCCGGCG
>NZ_DATKQC010000003.1:0-3525 GCF_035532915.1 Edaphobacter sp. | reverse complement strand
AGATGTTGACCGAGGACGGGCTTTTTGCAACCGGAATTCTTGCCACGCACAGAGATGGAGGTTCTTCTTGGCCGACGTTTTGCAGTTCTTTTTAATCGCCTGGGTGCGGTTGGGTACCTGGGTAGCTCCAGTTTGCATTCCACCTCCTCCTTGCGCGACTGCATACAGCGAATCTTCCCACCACCGGAATGGAGGAACGTATGACCACTCAGCTTCTTAGCCTTGAAAGCAAAACTGCAGTTGTGACTGGAGGAACCTCCGGAATCGGGCGCGCGTTGAGCCTCGGCCTTGCCGAGGCCGGCGCCGATGTGGTCGCCACGGCGCGCCGCCAGCAGCAAGTCGACGAAATCGCCAGCGAGATCGAGTCCCGCGGGCGCCAAACCCTGCGCGTGCCCTCAGACGTATGTGATCGCCCCTCCCTCGAACAGCTGCTGGCCGCTGTGCTCGGCCGTTTCGGCAAGGTCGAAATCCTGATCAACTGTGCCGGAAGAATCAAGCGTACGCCCACGCTTACCGTGTCGGAAGAAGAATGGACTGGCATCCTCGACACCAATCTCACCGGAACGCTGCGCGCATGCCAGCTGTTTGGGAAGCACATGCTGGGGCGTGGCTACGGCCGCATCGTCAACATTGCCTCTCTGAATAGCTTTGTTGCACTCAGCGAAGTGGCCGCCTATGCGGCCAGTAAGGCAGGTGTAGTCTCGCTGACGCGCTCGCTCGCCGTGGAATGGTCCAAGAAGGGCGTTACAGTAAATGCCATCGCTCCGGGCGTATTCCGCACTGCTCTGAATGAGAGTCTGCTTGACAGCACGCCACGTGGCCAGGAACTGCTGATGCGGACGCCCATGGGCCGCTTCGGCAAGACCGAAGAGCTGGTGGGAGCCGCAGTCTTCCTATCCTCCGATGGCGCGTCCTTCATAACCGGGCAGACAATTGCTGTCGACGGAGGTTTTCTTGCAAGCGGTGTTAACCAATAAGACCCATACGATGAGAAATGGCCTTGCGGCTCCGTATGCACGGCAAGGTCAGCTTGACGTCTCTGATGTGCCAAGGAATCAAGGCACGTTGAATCATGTTGACGACAAGTTTCAGTTCATTTTCGCGCGGGTTCTGGAAAACGAAGCAAACAGAATGGGTTTTGTGTAATGGCCAGAACCGCAGCTTCCCGGATGCGATGGGCGATGATCGCGCTGGCATTCTTCGCCACGCTGATCAACTATCTCGATCGTCAGGCACTTTCAGTCGCGGCTCCCGTTTTGCGCTTGCAGTTCCATTTGAGCAACGAGGGATACGCGCGGATCCTGTTCGCGTTTATGCTCGCCTACACGATCATGAACGGTGTGTCCGGCCTGGTGATCGACCGGCTGGGGACGCGCACCGGTTATGCACTGTTCGTCGCGTGGTGGTCATTGTGCGCGATGTTGCACGCTTTTGCGCGAGGTGCGCTGTCGCTGGGAATCTTTCGCTTCCTACTTGGCATTGGGGAATCGGGCAACTGGCCCGCCGCCGTGAAGGTGGTTGCGGAGTGGTTCCCTATCGAGGAGCGCTCAATTGCCTCGGGCATCTTCAACAGTGGATCGTCGGCTGGCGCGATTCTTGCTCCACCTATCATCGTCTTCATTCTACTGAAGTGGGGCTGGCGCTCGACATTTGTTGCCGTGGGCTGTCTGGGCTTTGTTTGGCTGGTCGCATGGCTGCGATGGTATCGCGTGCCGGTTCGCACGACTCAAGAGGTTGCCTTGCCGCCGAACGTGCCAGTCTGGCAAGTGCTGCGTTCGCGCTTTGTCTGGAGTTTCACACTGTCGAAGGTTTTCATGGATCCGGTGTGGTACTTTTACATCTTCTGGTTTCCTGAGTACCTACATCATAGCCGGCACTTCGACATGGCCAGCATCGGCCGGTATGCCTGGATTCCGTTCTTCGTGGCCGGACTGGGCAGCTCCGGCGGCGGGTTTATTGCCAAGGGTCTTTTGAACTTCGGGATGTCGGTAACGGCTGCGCGCAAATCGGCGATCACGTTCGCAGCGCTGATGATGACAATGGCCGTGCCCGCAGTATTGACCGAAAGTTCCGCGCTGTCCATCGCATTCGTATCGATCGCGATGGCAGGCTATACGGCGTCATTGGCTAATATGCTGGCAATGCCCGCCGACGTCTTTCCCGCCGAAGCGGTCGCATCGGTCTACGGCATAGCCAGCATGGGATCAGGTTTCGGAGGCATGATCTTCATGCTGCTTACGGGCTGGCTGGTCGACCGGTATTCGTATGTACCGGTATTCCTGCTCTTCGGTCTGATTCCTCTGGTTTGCGCGTTCGTTCTGTGGACTCTGATGGGGCCGCTCGAAGGACACTCACATCCCGGCGCCCAGACATTTCAGACACAAGGATAAGTATAGATAAGATCCTACGCTGGAACCATGGCCTCTCTGCAGCCTTTTTATTTGAAAGGCGGTCTCTTTAGAACGAGTCGCGGTAGCATTTCAGCTTTGACGAAAGAAAGGAGTACCAAGTGAATCACAATCATCTATTCAGTAAAGATGCTTTGGCCGAAAGAGTAGCTCTTGTTACAGGTGGTGCGCGCGATATAGGAAGTGCTATCTGCCTTGGACTAGCAGAGGCTGGAGCGACAGTCGTTCTCAGTCACACCCCGACAGAGAAGTCCAGGGCGGGCGGTCTTAGAACTGTTGAAGACATTCGTAAGCTTGGAGGAAAAGCGGCCGCGATTGCAGCAGACCTGACTAAGACCCAAGACATTATTACACTCGTCGAGCAGACGCGTATCACCGCCGGGGACCGAATTGACATCCTGGTCAATGTTGCGGGGGGCCTTGTGGCGCGAAAGACTATCCAGGAAATGGATGAAACGTTTTGGGATCAAGTGATGAATCTCAATCTGAAGAGCACATGGAGGTTGACAAAGGAATCTTTGCCATCCATGCCAGAGGGCAGCTCAATCATCAACATAGCCTCGCAAGCCGGGCGCGATGGAGGCGGCGCTGGATCACTCGCGTACGCCACATCCAAGGGCGCCCTGATGACCTTTACACGAGCACTTGCGAAGGAACTGGGGCCGCGCCGGATCCGCGTGAATGGAGTGTGTCCGGGAATGATCAATACGGACTTTCACAATATCTTCACCAAGCCTGAGGTCCGCGCCAGAGTGGCTGCGTCCACACCGCTCGGGCGTGAAGGCGAAGCGAGAGAAGTAGCGGATCTAGTAGTATTCCTGGCCTCGGATTCGGCCTCGTTTATCAACGGGGTGAATTTCGACATCAACGGTGGAACCGTGTTTTCGTAAGGCCTGCTCAGCACCACGCGCAGGTCCCTTCGCGACCCAGCGGTGACGCTGCAATCTACACACGATACCGAGCGCCTTCACAGTCCTAGAGCGTGTTTCATAAACATTTGCGCAGCGTGATCCAGAGGCAGGCGAGATAGAAGAAGGCTCGATAGGTAGCGAGGAGATGTTCATGGCGGACCAGCAATCGACGGAACTGCCCGAGCCAGGCGTTGGTGCGCTCGATG
>NZ_DATKQC010000002.1:0-8335 GCF_035532915.1 Edaphobacter sp. | reverse complement strand
GCCATCGCCAGCTTTCGCGTATTTCAGCCTTGTGCGGGAAGATGGAAAAAAAGCGTTGCGCCCGGCCCTCATTGCTGACCAGAGTGCCGTCTGATTCTGCCATCGTGGCGGCGGGGAGCATGAGACTGGCCTTTGCGGTGGTCGCATTCGCGATATGGTCGAGAACGATGACGCGGGCAGCAACGTCGAGAAAGGCCTCCGCTTTGCTTGCCGGCAGACGACGATAGAGATCGTTCTCCAGCACGATTACTTTTTGATCACTTGCGGCAAGAGCCAGAGCTTCGTCGAGCGGGCGCGCCCCAAGCAGCGCCAGTCCGAAGCTGTTGCATTCGGGAGCAATCAAACTGAGCTGTGCCGGCACACCGGAATCGCAGAGCGCTTTCGCCACGTTGGCTGCAGCTTCTATTACTCCGGTGCTGCGGCAACTCGGACCGGCGACGATCAACGGCCGTTTTGCGCTTTTCAATGCATCAGCAATAGTGTGCGCCAATTGCAGCGTTTCATCAGACAACTCGGGGACATCCGGCGCGCTTTGATCGATCTCATACGCAATGGCAAAGCCCAGTCGGGCGACATCATCTGGTGCGGCGCGATATGTTTGCGTGGCAATGTCGTCCAGGCGCGTAGCAAAGGGTGCGGCGATGAACAGCGGTCCCTTCTGCTTCTGCACGACTTCTCGAACCGCATCGTCCATCCACAGCGGGATGCGAAGCCTTCTGGCGATCTCCATCGGTTGCTCGCGGATAGATTGGTGCAGGCTCAACGCCATGCGTGGCGCCGAGTTGGTCACATCCTCGCCCAGGATCAGCGAGGCGTCGGAGTGCTCAATCTCCTTTAGCGAAGGCGAACGTGCGGGACTTCGCTTAAGGATGTCGATCATCGCCGTAATGATTGCCCACTCATTGCTTTCAACTCCGGCAAAGAATCGATCCGGGCCGACGAGTTGCCGCAGCGCGAAGTTGGCTTCAAGGGACGCACGCGGCGATCCGATGCCGATCAACCTGTCCCGGTTGGAGACCAGGTTTTGGAGTTCCCACTCCGCTGTTTCATCGGAAATCTCCTCTCCGTCGAGCTGTGGCGTGCGGATCCTCTCCGGACTATTGACGAATTCATAGCCATAGCGGCCCCGGTCGCAGAGGAAGTAACTGTTTACCTCGCTGTTGAAGCGATTTACAACACGCCGCAGCAAGCCGTAACGCTCGCCCATGGTGATGTTGCAGCCGACGCCGCAATGCCCGCAAATCGAGGGCGCCATGCGCAAGTCCCATTTGCGCGTGTAGTGCTGTTTGAGCGTGCGATCGGTGAAAACACCGGTGGGGCACACCTCCACCAGATTGCCTGCAAATTCGTTTTCGAGCACGCCGTCCTCATTGCGGCCGAAGTAGACTGTGTTATTAATGCTGAAGGCATTCAGGTCGTTTCCGCCGGCATAGTTTCGATAGAAGCGCACGCATCGATAGCACTGGATGCAGCGGTTCATCTCGTGGTTGAGAAACGGACCCAGATCCTGATTCCGGAATGTGCGTTTTTTATACCCCGCTGCACGGCGGTAATCATGTCCTGTCATCACCGTCATGTCCTGCAGATGGCACTCACCGCCCTCATCGCACACCGGGCAATCGTGGGGATGGCTCAGCATCATGCCCTCAATAATCCCCGCCCGGAAAGCCACCGCTTCCGGATCGAGAAGAGAAATTCGCGTATCCGCCGAGGCCGGTGTCATGCACGCCATCACGATCCTGCCGCGTTTGTCCGTTTCATCCTTGAACTGCTTGATCGCGCACTGGCGGCATGCCCCCACTGAGTTCAAAGCCGGATGCCAGCAGAAATACGGCAGATCGAGGCCGAGCGAAAGACAGACATGCAGAAGGTTCTTCTGCGGATCGGCTTCGTGGGGTTTACCGTCAATGTAGATCGTGCCCATCAGGCTCTCCAGGGACACCGCTGCTCGCGGATGTGTCGCTCGAAATCGTCGTGAAAGTATTTCAACGCACTCTGTAGCGGCTCTGCCGCGCCGGGCGCCAAAGCGCAAAAGGTGTTTCCGGGCGCAAGGAATTTCGTTTGAAACTGCAGCTTCTCAAGATCGTCCGGCCTTCCGCGTCCTTCCTCCATCTCCGCCAGAACTTGTTTCGCCCAGTTCAGACCGCTCCAGCACGGCGTGCACCACCCGCATGATTCCTGCGCAAAGAACGAGATCAGGTTCGAGGTCATCCCCACCGGGCAGGTGTGATCGTCGAGGACAATCATGGTTCCGGTTCCGAGGCGGCTTCCGACCTTCTGCACTTCGATGAAATCCATGGAAGTGTCGAGATGCTCTTCGACCAGAAAGTCAGTCGATGCGCCGCCCGGAAGCACTCCGCGAAAGCGCATGCCGTCGCGCATGCCGCCGGCGTGTTCTTCGAGGATTTCGCGCAGCGGCGTGCCCATCGGCAATTCCCATAGGCCAGGCCGCTTCACTTTACCGCTGGCGCCATAGATCTTGGTGCCGGGATCCCTGCCACGGCTCAGTCCCTGATACCAGTCGAAGCCTTTTGCGATGATGTGCGGAACGTTCACCAGGGTCTCAACATTGTTGATGATGGTCGGTTTGCCCCAGAGGCCGGCTACAGGTGGAAAAGGCGGTTTCGAGCGCGGGTTGGCTCGCTTGCCCTCGAGTGCATTGAGTAAAGCGGTCTCTTCGCCGCACATGTAGCGGCCTGCGCTGATGTGAAGAACCATTTCCAGGGAAAAATCGGATTTGAGAATCTTCTTTCCCAGATACCCCGCGGCATAGGCTTCGGCAATCGCTTTGGCCAATCGCTCCTGCGCCAATTTGTATTCGCCCCGGATGAAGATGAAAGCCACGTCCGCCTGGATCGAGTAGGCGGCCAGGATCAGTCCTTCAATCAACTGGTGAGGATTACCTTCCATCAGGTAGCGATCCTTGAAAGTACCGGGCTCCATTTCGTCGGCATTGGCAACCACGTACTTGTGGTGTGGCGCGTCAGTGCCCATGGGAACAAAGCTCCACTTCATTCCAGTGGAGAAGCCCGCTCCGCCGCGGCCACGCAGGCCTGATTTTTTCACTTCTTCCTGTACGGTCTGAGGCGTCATTTCATGCAGAGCCTTGCGCAGTCCCTCGTAGCCACCCGCCTGCTCATAGCCGCGCAGGCTGAGCGCCTGGCCGTCGAGCGGGATCGCTTCCGTCAATGGTTTCTCTTGCGTCACAGCTACTTGTAAGCCTCCAGCACGCGGTCGATCCGATCCGCGTTGAGATCGGTGTGCAGTTCGTTATCCACCAGCATCGCCGGGGCGTGATCACATGCCCCAAGGCAAACGATCGGCAACAACGTGAACCGGTTGTCGGGCGTGGTCTCTCCGAATTGAATTCCCAATCGCGAGATTAAGTGTTCGCGCATACGTTCGTAGCCCATGATCCAGCAGCTCACGCTGTTGCAGAGCATTACCACGTGCCGTCCCACCGGCTTGCGGAATATCAGGTTGTAGAACGTGGCCACGCCGTCGAGATCGGCAGGCGACATCTCAAGCAGTTCGCCGATATCGCGGATGCTTTCGTCGGAGACCCATCCCCGGTGGCGCTGCACGATCTTCATGGCATCGATGCACACGGCTTGCCTGGTGGGGTAGCGGGTCAACTCCGTTTCTATCTCCTGCCGTTCTTCAACCGTCAACATGTGTTTCCTTTCCTCATCGGTCCACGTCCGCCAGCACAAAATCCATTGCGCCCAGGATGGCGAACAGATCCGGGATCATCCGGCCGCGGACCAGCAACGGCAACATCTGCATGTGCGCAAACGATGGCGTCCGGATACGAGTCCGGTACGAAGTCGTGCTGCCATCGCTCACCAGGTAGTAGCCGTTGTTCCCTTTTGTGGCCTCGATCGCCCCAAGCGCCTCGCCCGGCGGAATCATTGGTCCCCAGCTCACGCCTAGAAAATGCGTGATCAGGGTTTCGATATCGTGCATGGTCCGTTCCTTGAGAGGCGGGCAAGCGAGCGGTTGCAGCGACTTATAAGTTCCTTCCGGCATGTTGTTCACGCACTGTTCGATGATCCGTAGGCTCTGGCGCATCTCCTCGACGCGCACCGCTCCGCGGTCGTAGCAGTCACCATGGCTTCCTGTGGGGACGTCGAATTCAAACTGCTCATAGCCGGAATAGGGTTGCTTCTTGCGGAAGTCCCACTCGAACCCGCAGGCGCGTAAGCCAGGTCCTGTGACGCCCCATTCGATTGCCTCCTCTGTCGTGAAGGTGCCCACGCCCTTGGTCCGGCTCTTGAAAATCCGATTCCGCATCACCTGCTTGTCGTACTCAGCCAGGCGCGGCGGCAGATACTTCAAGAAGTCTCGAATCAGGGTCTCCCACCCCCTTGGTAAATCCTGCGCCACACCGCCGATGCGGAACCAGTTGGGGTGCATGCGTGCTCCGCAGATGGCTTCGATGATGCCGAAGGCACGCTCCCGATCGTTGAAGGTATAGAAGACTGGGGAGAGCTGTCCCAGATCCTGGGCAAAGGTTCCATACCAGACAAGATGACTGATGATCCGGAACAACTCTGCCAGCATCACGCGGATGACTTGTGCCCGCGGCGGCACGACAATCCCCGCTAGTTTCTCTACCGCCATCAGATACGCCATGTTGTTCATCACACCGCCCAGATAGTCGATCCGGTCAGTGTAGGGAATGTAGGTGTGCCAGGATTGCCGCTCTCCCATCTTTTCTGCACCGCGGTGGTGGAAACCGATTTCCGGTACCGCGTCGACGATTTCCTCGCCATCAAGCTGCAAGACGACGCGCAGCACTCCATGGGTTCCGGGGTGCTGCGGCCCGACGTTGAGGAAGATAAAATCCTCGCCGTCGCGGCTGGGCCGCATGCCCCAGTCCTCGGGCCGAAAACGCATCGCTTCCTGCTCGGCGTCCTGCTTTTCGTCAGGGAGTTGGAATGGACCCATTTCCGTAGCTCTCGCGGGATGGTCTTTGCATAGAGGATGTCCCACCCAGGTCTTCGGCATGAGGATACGTTCCAGGTGCGGATGCCCACGAAAGCGGATCCCAAACATATCCCAGACTTCCCGTTCGTACCAGTTCGCCGCTGGCCAAAGATCGGTACTCGTGTCAATCGGAGGCTGATCCCGCTTGAGCGGCACTTTGATGCGTACGTATTGGTTCCGGTCAAATGACAGCAAGTGGTACACCAACGTGAAATCGCTTGCCGGCGGACCCTCGGGATGAATCCGCATACGCTCGTCGATGGCAGTAAGGTCGTAGAGCATCCGATACGGCTGATCGACTTCCTCTTTCAGATAAACGAGTGCATCGTGAGCGCTCTCGCGAGCGATCCAGAAGGTGAGAATTTCGTCTGCGGTGGTTTGAAGCGTGACTGCGGTTGCGCCAAGCTTCTGCTGCAACCCGTCCCCGATAACAGCGGCGGGGATAGACTTGGCGTCGGTTTCGGTAGAGGCAGTCATGATGTTCAGATTTCGTCGATCGATCGAAGGTTTGTAGCGCGCTGGCGCTGCGCCCGATGGATATCCCGCTCGGAAGGTAGCGGAGGCCGTGTTGTTTCTTGCGGGCCCACCACCCAACTCAACGGCCGCCGCTCCGTCCCGACCGCCTTTTGCAGCAGCAACAGTCCCTGCTCAAAAGCGTCGGGGCGCGGAGGGCAACCCGGCACGTACACATCGACAGGCAGAAACTTGTCCACACCCTGTACCACGCTATAGATGTCATACATGCCGCCCGAATTGGCGCAGGAACCCATGGAAATTATCCAGCGAGGCTCCATCATCTGTTCGTAAAGCCGCAGAATGACAGGCGCCATCTTGATGAACACTGTGCCTGCGACCACCATCAGGTCAGCCTCCCGGGGCGTCCCGCGTATCACTTCCGCGCCGAAGCGGGCGATATCGTATTTGCTGGTCAGGCTGGTGGCCATCTCTACGTAGCAGCATGAAAGTCCGAAGTTAAATGGCCAGATAGAATTCTTTCGCCCCCAGCCCAGCAGGTCCTGGAGGCGGGAGAAGACCACGCTCCGCCGGACGGCATTCTCATTGGGATCATCGCCAGGGCGTACGAGTTCTGCGAGGGAGTTTCGTTGAACCAGTGGAGATGGCATCAGGGCTTCTCCTTTGCGGGAGGCCTCGCTGGGTACCAGTCAAGCGCTCCGGTGCGCCAGAGATATGCGAGCGTTGCTGTCAGAACCCCGATGAAGATAAGAACTTCTCTGTAGCCGGCCCAACCAAGTTCGCGGCCCACAACTGCCCAGAGAAAGATGAAGACAGCTTCAAGGTCGAATACGACAAAGAACATCGCGAGCAGATAGAACTTGACCGATAAGCGCACATGCACGGAACCTTCGGAAACAATGCCCGACTCAAATGGCGACCCGGTTGCCGGTTCCGTATGCCGTTGCCCCAGAACATACGACAACGACAGCATGGTGACGACGATCAGAATTACCGCTGCAAAGTAAACAGCCAAAGGCCATATCGTCATTATTTTACTTTCGACACCCTGTTATCACGCCGGCACAGAAAATTCAGCAGGCGGCAGGCGCGCGCTCATTTTCGAAAACCATCACGAAACTTCTCTGGCCGAGAGCGGATTCCACTCCCAGGCGATGGTAAACATGCCGTGCCTGCACAAGATACGACTTTTGTCATAGGCCTTCGATTGACGGCATGATAACAATTCGACCAGTACATTTTGCGGTCGTATGGGTTTGACCGCGTGCCTTTCGCGACGCGGTCATCACCATGAATATCTGACTCCTGAGTGTGGACATGAATCCGCGCATGAGTGAACTCGACTTACGACACACAACTGCATTACTGTTCCGCAAAGCCGATAACATTGAGGTCGTAATCGCAGACCTATCGGCACACGTGCTATACACGCCCACTTCCAACGTTCCCGCCAAACATAAGGTTGCGCCCTGCGACTTTCCGGTGCGAGATCCTGCGCGCGCGTATGGGTATTTGGTCGTCAAGAACACTCTAACTTTTGTCCTGGCCTCCTAAAAGCGGGCTACAACCTATAGCAAGAGTCTCAACTATCTTTGGAGAACTCCTATGAAAAAGCTATCGTTATCCGTCGCAATGTTTATGCTGAGTGTTGGCGTCTTGTTCGCACAAGGCAAGGTCCACGCCAGGGCCTTCACCGGTGCAATTATGGATAGTCAGTGTGCATCCATGGGAAATCACGACGCCGGTTATAAGATGACCGGTACAACAACCCCAAAAGATTGCACGCTTGCCTGCGTAAAATCCGGGGGCCAGTTTGTTCTCTACAATGCGGCCAGGAAATCGACCTACAAACTCGATAATCAGACGAAACCAAGAGACTTTGCAGGGGAAAACGTGAAGGTTATTGGGACCTATAACAGCAGCACAAAGACCATTCACGTAGAGAAGATTGAAGCCGCCCAATAACTCCCCTGGGAGAATCTTTCGATGCGACACAGAGGCGGGCTGGCCGCTGCAGTCATCATTCTGGCGGTTCTTTTCGTAGCAGCATTTGGCGTCGCCCATGCGAACATCAGTGCACTGCCGGAGCCAGGCGCCTTTGAGACTACCCTTGCAATGAAGGCGAGGGACTGGTACATCCGCAGGGCCACTCGTGGCGTGTTGCCTCCTGCGCCAACCAAGACCGCGGCCAGTATAGCTACTGGCCGCACACTCTTCGGAATGGATTGTGCATCGTGTCATGGACAAAATGGTCGCACACCGGCTCCTATCGGCAAGGCGATGTATCCACGCGTATCGAGCCTCGGGTCCCACGAAGTACAGCAAATGTCCGACCGGGAACTCTTCTGGGTCATCAAGAACGGTATCCGTTTAAGCGGGATGCCAGGGTTTGCGCATATTGATAATGACGAACAAATCTGGCAGTTGACGTATTACGTGCACAGTCTGGACGTACACACTACGGTCAAACCAGGGAAAATGTATCCCGGAGCTACATCACTCAAGCCGACGCGACAGACAGGGACCGGCGACCTTGAATGAAATTGCACAGGACATAGCATCTCTGGTTTTGCTCTAAGAACAGACCATGAATACTCCACATGGAAAGAAGTGGCATGGCTGCTCCATGCATTCCGATGAAACTTCAAACTACACCGAACAGGAGGTATCTTATGCCCTGGGATAACATCAGGCTCGTAGGCTCGGAAACAATTGCGGAACGCACCATGGCCTTCCATTTTACCCGGCCGTCTGGCTTCGATTTTCGGGCCGGCCAGGCAATCGATATCACGCTCATCCATCCACCGGAGACAGACTCGGAAGGAAATACGCGGGGCTTCTCGATTGCCAGCCCACCCTTTGAAGATGGGCT
>NZ_DATKQC010000001.1:0-2401 GCF_035532915.1 Edaphobacter sp. | reverse complement strand
CGCGCCGCGCGGTATGCAGAGCGCCTGCCCAGGCCCCACGTCGATTGGCTTGCCGTCGACCGTCCACGTCACCACTCCGTCGAGCCCGTAGATCGTCTCTTCATAGTGATCGTGGCTATGCGCGGGAACACGCAGCCGCTGTGCCGCCGGAACCGTCAGCTCAAAGATGGCAACGCTACCGTTCGATTGCTCTCCGGTGAGCAAAAAGCGCACTACCAGCGGCCCCAGCCGAATCGTCTCATCTGAAGGATTGATACGGGTGTCGATAGTCTGCTGCGTCATGTGCCAAGCCCCCCGTTCGAAGAATCGACAACTATCCTATCTCACAACGGATGCTCGCAGCAGAAAAACCTGGGTGCCCACATCTCGCCTTTGAGATGCGGGATCGTCCTATCCTCGGCCAATCGACGATCTCGGGGTGCCCCATCCTTCGCGGCTTCATCGCGAAGGGTGGGAGGAAACTACTCCTGACCCGATGGCAACTCCAGCGGCAAACTCATGTTCTCGGCGACAGCGCCACGGCTGCGTGGAGCCTGCTTGAAGCTTTCGTTCCTGGCGTAGCGCGGATACTCCACCTGTTGGCCATGCAGCAATTGCTCCACTGTCAAAATCTGCATCCGGGGATACTTCGTTCCGTCTGGCGAGGTATAAAAACCAGCCTCGGCGGCCTCTTTCATCATCGGACGCGTCGGTGCTTCAAAGCATAGAAAGACACCGATCTCGGCCTTCTCGCGTTCCAGCGTCCCGCGCAAGTCGCGAATCTGCGACACCGTCACACTGCCCGCCTTCACGGAAAAAAGAATGTCCTTGAACCTTCCACTATTGTCATCTTTAAACGGTAGCCGCCCGTCGATGCCGCGGTCTGCGCCCTTCTTCTGCTCCGCCGGTCGCGCACCCACCAGCCCCAACGCCCACCACTGAAACTGATACTTGTCCTGCTCGGCCAGCGCCGCAGCGCCGGTAACGTCCTTCGGTTCGCCGATCACGTCATAGCTCTTCCGAATCTCTTCGCCGAAGGCGTCGGAGAGCCGCTTCTTGATGAGACCAATCGCAAGGTGAGTGATGTCGATGCCAATCCAGCGCCGGTTCAGCCGCTGCGCCACCTGGATCGTCGTGCCGCATCCGCAAAAAGGATCGAGCACAACATCGCCCTCATTGCTGCTGGCTTTCAGGATGCGTTCCAGCAACGCTTCCGGCTTTTGCGTCGGATAGCCGAGACGCTCTTGCGCTTGCGAATTGATGGCGGGAATGTCCGTCCACAATTGTTGAATAGCGAGCCCCTCCATCTCATCGAGATAGAGTTTCACCCTCGGTCGTCCGGTCCGCGTCCAGTAAATCCGATTTTCAGCAATCAGGCGATCAATACCTTCTTGGTCATACATCCAATGTCGACCGGGTGCAGGAGACAGATCGCCCCTCTCACCGAAATTGCGTGCAGGGCCTGCGCCTGCTCCGGTAAGGTTATCGTCGTACCACTTTCGGCCGTCCGGGTCTTCGGCACTGAATCGAGCAAGATATTCATCCGTGTACGGAACATAAAGAGGATTCCAGGTCCAGGTAGTTCCCTTGGCAAAGAACAGTATCGTGTCGGTATTTCTTCCATACTGGTTGGGGTCGTTGTGTGCGGTTGTCCGTCGCCAGGTAATTTCGTTCCGAAAGAATTGCGGCCCAAACACCGCATCCATCAGAATCTTCAAATAATGGCTCGCCGTCGGATCACAGTGCAGATAGATCGAGCCTGTCGCCTTCAGCACCCGCCGCAACTCGACCAGACGCGGGGCCATCATCGCCAGATACGCCATCATGTCGGAGTTGCCGAGGAAGGTATGAAAGGCGCGCATCGCGTCCGCCACGCGGCCACCCGTTTCGACAATCCCCTCATACGCGCGCTGGCTGTCGAGGTTCCACTCCCACGTGTCCTCGAACGCGTGAATCTGCGAACTCGACCGGCTGCCGTCTTTCTCCGCGAACAGCACGTTGTAGTCCTGCCGGGAGTTGAACGGCGGGTCCAGATACACCAGATCGACCGACTCGTCGCGCACATAGCGCCGCAGCACATCCAGGTTGTCGCCGTAATAGAGCTGGTTTTTGTCCGCCATCGGAGTTTCACAGTGAGATTAGCACGATAGGCGGACGAAACCTCAAACAGAAACGCCCACATCTCTCATGGACGTGGGCGCCTGTTTGGAATCCAAGAAGAACTCAATTTGCCATGCGCTGCATGCGCAAGCGCTCGACACCATCGAGTGCGTCCCACAGTGCCTTGGCTGCGGTCTCCGCTGCATCGAGGGCCTTGTCCGCCGACGCGGGATCGCGCTCCAGTTCCTTCGTGATCGCCTGCTTCCAGACTTCCGCGTGATACACATCGGCTGTCTCATGCACGTTGAAGTAGCGGCAGGTT